>DATJUL010000366.1:0-6411 GCA_035502295.1 Allostellaceae bacterium
GCAAGATGAAGACCGACGAGCGCCACCTATGGCGCAAGCAGGCGGCCGATCTTGGCTGGGAGCACCGCACGGTTATGGAAGGTGTAGTCCACGAACGCCCGAGCGACGCCGAGCGCTTCGAACGCGCCTACGAATTCGCCGTCCGATACCTGGCCGACGAATTTCGCACCGCAGCCGTCGTCGAGCACGAAAAACTCGGCCTCTATGCCGCGCGCGGGCTGATCGGCGCCGGCATCCGCCGCGGCCCCGACGACATCAAGCGCGTCGTCGCACTCTTGGAGGAACGGGGCCTCCGGGTAAACGATGAACAGGTCGCGCTGGTCGTGGGCCTCTTCGACGACAGGGTGCGGGTAGCGACGACCGCGCAGATCCAGATCGAACAAAGCTTGGCCGACAAGGCGAAGGCCGCAGCGCGCGATAGAAGCGGGGCGCTCTCCGTCCAGGCCATCGAGGCGGCGATCGCCGCGACCGGGGTCAAATTCACAGCAGAGCAAAAAGCGGCGATCTATGCGCTGGGCCAAGGCGGCACGTTGACGATGCTGACCGGCGTCGCCGGTGCCGGCAAGACGACCTTACTCGAGGCACTCGTTACCGCCTGGCACGCCGACACACGGTTCAGTGTCGGCGGCCGCGAGGTCATCGGCGCCGCTCTCGCGTGGCGCCAGGCCGATGCGCTCGAAGACGCCGGCATTCGCCGCACCTACGCCCTCGCGCCGCTGTTGCGCATGATCGACAGCGGCGAGTTCCAGCCGACCCGGAATACCGTGCTGGTGCTCGACGAGGTCAGCCAGATCGGGCCGAGGCCGCTCCTCCAGCTCCTCGAACTGCAGCAACGCACCGGCATGACGGTCAAGATGCTCGGCGACCGCGAGCAGGCTCAGGCGATCGAGGCCGGCGACGCAATCGAGATCTTGCGCCGCGCACTGCCGCCCGAGGCCCTGCCGGAACTGCTGACGACGATGCGCCAGGCAACGCGGCGCGGCCGCGAAATCGCCGGTCTCTTCCGCGACGGCGAAGCGGCCCGGGCGCTCGCGATCAAACGCGAGGACGGCCATGCGATGCTGCTCGGCGGAGATTACGATCAGGTTGTCGAGCGTATCGCCGATCTCTATATCGCCCGCCGCGACATGTTGCGGGCCTCGGGTGCCGGGCGCGGGATCACGGTCAGCACGCCGACCAACGACGACGTCGCTGCGATCAGCCGGGCAATCCGACGGCGGCTCCAGGAACGCGGCGAGATCGCCGGCGACGAGATTCTCTGTCGTGCAATCGACCAGGACAATCGCACCTACGACCTGCCGATCGCGACCGGCGACAGGCTGCGCCTCTTCCGCCGTACCTGGGGCACCGTCGACGGCCATCTGCAGCGCGTCGGCGACAACGGCGACATCGTCGAGGTGCTCGGCCATTCCGCGACCGGCCTGCGCCTGCGGATCAAGGATGGGCGCACGGCCGCGATCGAGTGGCGGCGCTTTCACGACGAGGCGACCGGCCGGGTTCTGCTCGGCTTCGGCCATGCGCTAACGATCAACGCCGCCGCCGGTATTACCTCAGACGAACATATCGACGCGCTGCCGCGCGGCACCACAGGGATCACCGCCTTCAACGCCTATACCGCCGAAAGCCGCAGCCGCGGCACCACCTGGACCCTGATCTCGGAAGCCGCCGTCCACGAGGCCGAACGCTACCGGCGGGCGCTCGGCGACATCACGCCGGTCACCCAGGATGATCTCTGGGCCCGCGCTGCCGAGGACATGTCGCAGAAGCCGTACAAGGCTCTCGCGGTCGATTTGCTGGCCGCGGCGCTTGCGGATCGCGAGTGGGCCGTCGACACCTTCATCGCCTGTCGCCACAGGCTCGAAACGGCGCAGCTCGACAACCCCAATCTGGGGCGCGACGCTCTCCGCCGGCTGCGCGCACGGGCGATAAACCAGCACCTCTCGCGCCACCGCACCGCGCTCGGCCGCGCCATCGCCGAGAACGGTAGGTTGATCCACGACCTCCGACGCGAGCAGGAAGCCCCCGATCATACGGCGGCGGCCCAGGTCGAAGCGACCGATCCGAAACGACGGATAAACCAAGCTGCGGCGTCAGCCGGACCTGGCCACTGAGCTCCGCTCGCCGCCTGCGGAACATGCGGTAAGTGCGCCGGGTAAATGGCGAGACGCGCCCCTTGGGGCGGTCAATGAAAATCGGAGATGGGGCCACCGCCGTCGCGCAAAACCCAATGGCCGTCCTCCAGTACGATGTGTGAGCGGCGGCGGCCCTCGCTTGGCATTGCCCTCTGCCATTGGATGTTGTCGCCGTCGAAGGCATTCGCGACCGCGACTGTGAGCCAAGTGTAGGCGAAGCGGGCCTCGTCGGCGTCCTCGACCAGAACATACCGCACTTCCCGGATGCGCAGGCTGCTGTCCACGAACTCCGGCAAAAACACTGCGTTGTCGGCGTCGCCGCGCATGCGCATCGTCGGATAGACGGTGCCGGCGATTCTCTTGTGTCTGGGCGCGTCGGGGTCGCGATCGGGGTTGGGATATGGGAAGGTGACTTCGTGCGACAGGCATTCGTTGATGGCGATGGAGAGCTTGTAACGGTATTCCTTGCCTGGGGGCACGTTGGCGGTGAAGGCGAGCGAGAGCCGATGCCGCATCTTCCGGTTTTTCTTCGTCTCGTTGGGAATGGAATGCGTCACCAGAGGGCGCATCGCAATACCGTCGCGCTGCATTCCCATGCGCAGCAGCGCGTTCGGGTGGTAACCGAGGTTATGCACCCAAAGCGGCTCCATCAGCTCCCATGTGGACAGGGCGAGGCAGTCTCCTTGCCGGGCGTGCAGCTCGTAAAACACGGCGGGGGCGGCTACGCTACAGTAGAAGCGCGGTTCTCCAGCGCGGTTGACGCGGCCACAGGTCGTGACGACCGAGGCCGGGGGATAGAAAATCCGGCGGGTCGTGGCCGGGCAGGCGTCGCAGTGGACGCCGCGATAAAAGAGGTGGTGCGCCGGTATGTCCTTTACGGCGATGACGTACCCGCCGAGCTTCGCGCGAAGCATCCGGCGAAGGGTGTCAATGTCGAGCCGTTGAAGCTGCGCGTCAGTGAATAACTCCACGGTAAGCCTTTAGCGGTGTGCTGCCAGTTCAAGTGGGCGGGGTGCGAGCTATGCCTGCAAGTCTGAGAAGAAGGTCTTGGAGATTTCCGGGCAGGTTTTCGGCCCGGCTTACCGGCCTTCCGTCCGGCATGAACACTTGTTCAAGGTCTATATCCGGTGCGATCGGGAATTTCCTATCATCATTGAGACCATCCAACGCCTGCGACAGATTGGAAGCCATTATGTGCAGGCGAGCCGCTATACGTTCGCTTGTGATGTTCACGGTTGGTCGTCCGGCAAGGCTCTCCCTGGACTGGTCGTTGAGTTCGAGCACGTTGGTGTAAAAGCCGATTATTGCCAGTGCTACCCACGGGTGAGGCACGAGGCCGATTTTCGGGAGGTTCGCCTGTAAAACAAAGGGTCTTGCAGGACGGGCCAATCTGTCCGGACCGGCTGGTTGGGAGCGGTACGTAGTCGCTGGTTCCATGTCGAGGCTGCTTCTATAATCCCTCGTGAATAGACGAATAGCTCAGCGGTGAATCCCACCTTCAGGGTGTCGAGTTCGTGGATGCTGCGCGCACTCTCGATATTCTCGGCGGATTGGATTTGGCGCTGAACGCTTTTCCAAGCGAGGACGGCGGCCACAATCACAAAAGCCCCGGCGAAGAGCGTGGCGAGCGCTCCGAGGCAAGGTAGCGAAGCCTTCGGGTATGTTCCACAGGGGGCAAAGCACCGACGCCACGAAACATCCCCTGCTGTGTTGCTGTTGATTCTGGCCGGGGCGGCAGCAATGTCAACATTTTGTGTTGTTGCCGGCGACCGGTGCTAGATTTTCCGTGGTTCTCCTATCGTTTCCTATGGTAAAATTGACGTCAGCGGGGCAGGACGCGCCAGGAGTCCGGCCCATGACGAACGGAGTTGTGAAGAGAGATGGCGAAACACAGCGAGTATTTCGTCGAACCGCACGCAAGTGGCGGCTGGGCGGTCAAGCTGCCTCATGCGGAGCGAGCGAGCGCAGTGCTCGAAACGCAGCAAGAGGCGATCGCGCGGGCCAAGCAGTTCGCCCCGGAGGGCGTCATTCACATCAAGCAGCTCAACGGAAAATTCCGGCGGGCGTAGGCAGAACGACAGTTATCCAGCCCCGCCTACAGTGCTCAATCGCATTGCGCGGCGGGGCTGCGAAAACTGCCGGGCATAGCGGGCAGCGGTCATGGATTTTACCTACGGCAGATACCCCGTCTTCTCAAAGGTCGAGCCAGGGCGTCCTTTTCTGATCGCGAGCCTTGGCCGATACGTGCTGAGCATCCAGGTGGGGTTTACCCCGAACAACCCGCCGCGAGGTGCATTGGTCGTTGATGACCTCCGTCTCGGCATTTCGTTCGGAAGCAACAAGCAGGATTTCGGGATAGCCCGGCCATACGGCGATTACGAGAGCTGCATCACGGTGCAGCGATTGGTGCTGGGACAGCAGCAAGAGGCGCGTCGGCAGTTCGGGTTATACCTGTCGGCGTCAATGCTGGAAGCGCTCGAGGCGGTCCGCAACGCCGAGGACGCTGTTTTTCAGATCAGGGTGTCCGGCAATATCACGGGATATGCCGCTGAGAAAGCCGACCTCGACATAAGGCCCCCCGAAAATATTCTATGGTCTGAGAACACTATCCTCAATGCACCGCCTGCCTGGGTATTCAGGCCGGAGCGGAGATTTCAGGATATTGTTCTGACGGTTCCTCAAAGCGAGTGGATAACGATTTTAGACAAGGCCGGGTATCAGAAAACGGTCTTTCTCGAAATCCCGGTGCCCACCACCGGCGAACTCGCCATAGCTCTAAAACATCTGAAAGAGGCGCAAGCCGCGTTTGTTGCGGGCCGCTATGACGACGTTGGGGTGGCATGCCGGAAGGCGCTTGAGGGTGCAGTTTCGGTAGAAGATAGTCCGTGGCCGGAGGAAGCAAAAAACGGCGACGGCCGTAGAAATATGACCATTGAAGAAAGGTTTCGATTAAGCTGGTTTGCCGTTCGGCATCTTACAAATCCGACGCATCACGCCAACGGAATGCGAGCAGATTTCAATCGTCCAATGGCTCAATACCTCCTAGGCGCAACCTCTCTGGCTCTATCCCTGGCGAGCAAGGAGCGCAATCTTTTCATCAACCGGAAAGACCAAGAGCCGGGCGAGAAGTGACCGCTTCGGTCTTCGCTGTGGGCCTGTGCAGCCGAGGCGTGGGGATCAGCCCTTGCCGGATGGCGAGATTTCAAAGCTGCGCGCCGGGTCGGGGTTCCAAATCCAGTCGTCAATAACGATGTCGGGGAAAACAAGCGCCGACAACGCCTCGGTAGCACTCGGTTGACCCAGCATCCAGCAGACCGCGCGGAAGCTTCAGCGTCTCGAGAAGCGGCGTTTCCGCGTCTAGCCCAGGAGAAGCCCGGCTGTTCTGGCGCTCGGCTTCCGGCCTGGCAAAGCCAGCGTGCCCTCCGGCATTCCGCTCAGTCACCTCCATAATGGGGTGGCACCCACACCCATTCCCCGTTGTCCCAGTCGTAGACGTAGCGGCCCTCGATCGCCGGCCGATTTTCGACCGGCCGCGGCTCCTTGTCGGGCGGGATCCAGACAGATTGCGCGCCATCGAGCTGCCAGTGCCCCGGCAAAAGCGCTGAGGTGACCATCGGTCCCGCCGGCGGAACGGGTGCGCCCGGGAGCGGCGCCGGGAGCGGCGCCGCGATTGTCGCAGCCGGATGCGCCTCGTTCGGCTGCGCGGCGGCCAACGCGGGTCCGGCCGGCGTCAGGGCCGCAGAGCACACCGCGACAAAGACGAACCGGCGCATCATTTCATTGCTCTTTGCTGCATTCGGGGAAACGACGCCGAAATTCACCCGCATCACGCTGCCCTCCGGCGATCGGCGCCGCCGCGCAACGCTTCGAGCTTCCGCAGGACCACCGCAAGATGCGCCCGGAACGTCTCGACGGTCATCGACGGTGACTCGGCGGCGAGCGGCGCCACGAGCCCGGCGTTGCGCTTGGCGAGGATCGCGAGTGCGCGACTCCGCGCGGCCGCCGCTGGGGCTCCGGCAGCCGTTTCGATCGCTGCTAGGCTGTGCAGCAGGCTTGCATCGATCGGCCCGCTCAGCGCACAGGCGGGGTCCACGCCCGGCGTGAGGACCGCCTTGATCGCGGCCGCCAGCATTGGTGCCACGTCGGTAACCGGCATGCCCCCGGTAACGGCAGGCGGGCATCCGGGAGCCAACTCTTCCGAAAGCTGGCCGATCTCCTCGAGCGCGCCCTGCGCACAGTCAGCCGCATCGGCGCCGCGGCGCGCCGTTTGTGCAAAGCC
>DATJUL010000367.1:0-11632 GCA_035502295.1 Allostellaceae bacterium
CCTGTACGAGGGCAATTTTCATGCCGTGCAACCCGGCGTGCTGTACCGCTCGGCGCAATTGAGCCGCGGCGAATTGGAGACGCTCGCGCGGCGCTACGGCATCAAATCGGTGCTGAACCTGCGCGGCGCCAATCCCGGCCGAGCCTGGTACGAGGGCGAAATGGCGGCGGTCCGCGACCTCGGCATCGCGCATTACGACGATGCGCTGTCGGCCAAACGCCTTGTGCCGCGGCAGCGGATCGCTGAGATCCTCGCGATCGTGCGCCGCGCACCGAAGCCGCTGCTGATCCACTGTGAATCGGGGGCCGACCGTTCCGGCCTCGTCGCGGCGCTCTTCGACTATGCGATCCGCGGCGAAAGCGCCGCCGAGGCCGACCGGCAATTGTCGCTCGCCTACGGGCATTTTCCCTATCTGACGAGCCGCACCGGCGCGATGGACCGGAGCTTCTGGGCGTTCGTGCGCGCGCCGGACAACCTCGCGCGCAACTGAGGCCGCGCCCGCGCAATGTCGGGCAAAGCCTGCCCAGTCCTCGGGCTTGCCCGTTAACCAATTATTTTATGGAAGTTCGCGCCGTTTCCATGCTGAGTTCACCGTACCGGACGGCAAGAGTCTTTGCTGATGTTCGCAATTATGATCCTGCGCGGCGCGCTGCACGTGCTCGCGCTGATGTTCGGGAGCCTCGGCGGGTTCTGTCTCGTCATGAGCTGCCGGCAGCCGTCGTTCGTCGGCTGCGCCGTGTTCTTTTTTGTTCTCGCGAGCGCCATCGTCTGGTCGCTGCCGCAAAGCTGAAGGCCGCGCGCCGTCGTCGCCGGATGTGCGCGGCTTGAACCAACGGCCGGCGCGCCGTATCTGAGGGCCACCAGCCGCAGGATCGGCCCGCGATGCACGCCGCCATCGTCATCTTCCCCGGCTCGAACCGCGAGCGCGATGTCGCGCTCGCGTGGAAGCGCGCCAGCGGCCGCGACGCGGTGCGCGTCTGGCATCGCGACGCGAGCCTCCCCGCCGACGCCGACCTGATCATCCTGCCGGGCGGCTTCGCCTACGGCGATTATCTGCGCTGCGGCGCGATGGCGGCGCAGTCGCCGATCATGCGCGAGGTCAAGGCGCGGGCCGAGCGCGGCATCCCGGTCCTCGGCATCTGCAACGGCTTTCAAATCCTGACCGAGGCGGGGATGCTGCCGGGCGCCTTGCTGCCCAACCGCTCGCTCGAATTCACCTGCAAGGACGTGCATTTGCGGGTCGAAAACAACCAGACGATCTTCACCTCGGGCTACGCCGCGGGCCAGACGATCCGCGTGCCGGTCGCCCACCACGACGGCAGCTACACGGCCGACACGGACACGCTCGACCGGCTCGACGGCGAGGGGCTCGTCGCGTTCCGCTATTGCGGCCCGGCGGGCGAGATCACCGACGCCGCCAATTTCAACGGCTCCGACCGCGCGATCGCCGGCATCTTCAACCGCGGCCGCACGGTCTTGGGCCTGATGCCGCATCCCGAGAACGCGACCGACCCGCTGTTGGGCGGCACCGACGGGCAGGCCTTCTTCGCCGGCCTCATCGCCGCGCTGCAATGACGGCGCGAGAATCTGGCGCTGCAACCTGTTCGGAGGCCCGCTGACGATGACTGACCGGCTTTCGCTCGCAAACGCCTTCACCGACGCCAAGATCGACCGGCCGGCAGCCGAGCGCATCGCGACGGAAATCTTCGATGCGATCCACGACAATGTTGCAACGAAAGGCGACCTGGAGCGTGCGGAAGAGCGCCTGCGGGCCGCGACGAAGCAGGACCTGCTCGAATTGGAACACCGCCTGACCATTCGCTTCGCGAGCGTGATGGTCGTGCTGCTCGGTCTGCTTTTCGCGGCATTGCGCTATCTGCCCCCGGTGCATTGATGGCGACCGATGCCGATCATCAAACCCGCCGGCCTCGCCGCCGCACTGCAATAGGGAGACGGTTCGATGCTCGAGCTTTACCACCACGGCACCTCGGTCTGCGCCGCCAAGCCGCGCCTCGTCTTCGCCGAAAAGAACCTGCCGTGGACCGGGCATTACATCGATATCCTGAAGGGCGAGCAGTTCGCGCCCGAATATCTGAAGCTCAATCCGAAGCATGTCGTGCCGACGCTCGTCCATGACGGGCAGGTGATCCGCGAGTCGACGTTGATCGGCGAATACCTCGACGAGGTCTTTCCCGAGCCGCCGCTGAAGCCGGATTCCGCGCTCGATCGCGTGACGATGCGCACCTGGACCAAGCGTCTCGACGAAGAGATCCATCCGCTCGCAGCCGGCGCCCTGACCTTTGCGATCTCGCACCGGCACGCCGTCATCGCCAACGGCCCGGCGGTCGTCGAATTTTACGTCAACCAGGGGACGCCGGCCGACCGCGAGCGCCGCCGCCGGCGGCTCGAAGGCGGCCTCGACGACCCCGAGGCGCAGCGCGCGCTGCGCCTTTTCGACCGCTTCCTGGCCGATCTCGACGCCCAGCTCGCGACGACGCCATGGCTCGCCGGCGACCGCTTCTCGCTCGCCGAAATCGGCGTCATCCCCTATGTCAACCGGCTCGACATGCTGCAATTGTCGGGCCTGTGGACCGCGGCGCGGCCGCATCTGACGGCGTGGTGGGCGCGGGTCAAGGCGCGGCCGAGCTTCGCACCAGCGATGCTGCACTTCGTCCCGCCCGAACTGACGGCGCTGATGACCGCGAAGGGCCAGGAAGCCTGGCCGAAGGTCGAGGCGATCCTGCACGCGCAGGCCTGAACCCCTCGTGGCTCCCCCGAGATTCCCTGCTGAAGCGCGAGAAATTCCCTGCTCTGAGGGAATTTCGGATGCGCCGTCCATGATCGGCAGCAATGTCACGCCCGATCTCGCGGCCGAGATGGGCCTCTCGGCGGAGGAATTTGCCCGCGCCTGCGCCATTCTCGGGCGCGCGCCGAACCTGACCGAGACCGGCATCTTTGCGGCGATGTGGAGCGAGCACTGCTCGTACAAATCGTCGAAAGTCTGGCTGCGCCAATTGCCGACGAGCGGCAAGCGGGTCATCTGCGGGCCGGGCGAGAACGCGGGGGTTGTCGATATTGGCGACGGGGAGGCCGTCGTCTTCAAGATCGAGAGCCACAACCACCCCTCGTTCATCGAGCCGTATCAGGGCGCCGCGACCGGAATCGGCGGCATCCTGCGCGACGTGTTCACGATGGGCGCCCGGCCGATCGCGCTCCTCGACTCGCTGTCGTTCGGCAGCCCCGACGATGCGAAAACGCGCCATCTCGTCGCCGGCGTCGTCGCCGGCATCGGCGGCTACGGCAATTGCGTCGGCGTGCCGACGGTCGGCGGCGAGTGCCGCTTCCACCCGGCCTACAACGGCAACATCCTGGTCAACGCGATGTGCGTCGGGCTGGCGCCGGCCGACCATATCTTCACGTCGGCCGCCGCCGGCCCCGGCAACCTCGTCATCTATGTCGGCGCCAAGACCGGGCGCGACGGCATCCACGGCGCGACGATGGCGTCGGCCGAATTCGCCGCCGACGCGCAGGAAAAGCGGCCGACCGTACAGGTCGGCGATCCGTTCACCGAAAAGCTGCTGATCGAAGCCTGCCTCGAACTCATGCAAGGGGACGCGATCGTCGCGATCCAGGACATGGGCGCCGCCGGGCTTACCTCGTCCGCGGTCGAGATGGCCGGAAAGGGCGGTCTCGGCATCGAATTGGACCTCGACCGGGTGCCGCTGCGCGAAAGGGGCATGACCCCCTACGAGATCATGCTGAGCGAGAGTCAGGAACGGATGCTGATGATCCTCGCGCCGGGAAGCGAGGCCGAGGCGCGCCGCGTGTTCGAGAAATGGGAACTGGATTTCGCGCCGATCGGCCGGGTCACCGAGACGGGCCGGCTCATCTTGCGGATGCACGGCGAGGTCGCCGCCGACATCCCGGTCGGCCCCTTGGTCGGCGAGGCGCCGGTTTATGAACGCCCGTGGGTGCGCCGCCCGCCGCCGCCGGCGATCGACCCCGCTTCCCTGCCGGCGCGCGACCCGCTCTCTTGCCTGAAACGCCTCTTGTCGTGCCCCGATCTCGCGTCGAAGCGCTGGATCTGGCAGCAATATGATCATCTCGTGCAGGGCAACACCGTCAAGCGGCCGGGCGGCGACGCGGCGGTCATCCGCGTCAACGAGAACGGCAAGGCGCTGGCGCTGGCGGCCGACTGCACGCCGCGCTACTGCCGCGCCGATCCGGTACAGGGCGGCAGGCAGGCGGTTGCCGAAAGCTGGCGCAACCTCTCCGCGGTCGGCGCATTGCCGCTGGCGCTGACCGACTGCCTGAATTTCGGCAACCCGGAGAAACCCGAGATCATGGGCGAATTCGCCGGGGTCGTCGAAGGGATGCGGGAGGCCTGCCTGGCGCTCGACTACCCAGTCGTCTCCGGCAACGTCTCGCTTTACAACGAGACGAAGGGGCAGGCGATCCTGCCGACCCCGGTCGTCGGCGGCGTCGGCCTGTTGCCGCAGGCCGAGCGCGCGGTCGACCTCGCCCTGACGCATGACGGCAATGCGCTGCTGCTGGTCGGCGAGACACTCGGCCATCTTGGCGCCTCGCTCTATCTGCGCGAGGTCGAGGGTCGCGAGGACGGCGCGCCGCCGCAGGTCGATCTCGCCGCCGAGCGCCGCAACGGCGATTTCGTGCGGGCAATGATCGCGGATGGGCGGATCGCTTCCTGTCACGATGTCGCCGACGGCGGCCTTCTCGTTGCCGTGGCCGAGATGGCGATCGCGGGTGGCCATGGCGCCTCGCTCGCACCGCCGCCGGTCGAAATCCCGCCGCATGCCTGGTGGTTCGGCGAGGACCAGGGGCGCTATTTGATCGAGACGGCCGATCCTGCGACCCTCCTTGCCGCCGCGCGGAGCGCCGGCGTCGCGGTGCGGCGCATTGCGACCGTTTGTGACGCCGCGTTGACACTCCCCGGCGGCAATGCCATATCGGTCGCCGAGCTTGCCGCCGCCAACGAGGCTTGGCTGCCGAAGTACATGACACAGCGCTGACCCAGTTCGGATGATCGGGGAGCGGTCGATGGCGATGGACGCGGCGACGATCGAGCGGCTGATCAGGGAAGCGCTGCCGGACGCGCGCGTCTCGATCGAGGATCTGCGCGGCGACGGCGACCATTATGCCGCCCACGTCGTGTCCGGCGCATTTCGCGGCAAGAGCCGGGTGCAGCAGCATCAGATCGTCTATCGGGCCTTGGGCGCCCGCATGGGCAACGAACTGCATGCGCTCGCCCTGCAGACCAGCGCGCCGGAGGACTAGGCGCAAGCACGCTTCGCACCGCGCCGCCGCCACGGCCGCGGCGCTCCTATAACGAGGATTTGACGATGGACAGCACCGTACAAGACCGCATCCGCCAGCAGATCGCCGATGCCCCGGTCGTGCTCTTTATGAAGGGCACGCCAGTCTTCCCGCAATGCGGGTTCTCGGCCGCGGTCGTGCAGATCTTGAGCCATATGGGGGTCAAGTTCAAAGGTGTCGATGTGCTGGCCGATCCGTCGGTGCGCCAGGGCATCAAGGACTTTTCGAGTTGGCCGACGGTGCCGCAGCTTTATGTGAAGGGCGAGTTCGTCGGCGGCTGCGACATCATCCGCGAAATGTTCGAAACCGGCGAATTGAAGGAGCTGTTGGAGGAAAAGGGCGTGCCCGTGCGCGCCTGACACGCCCGCCGCCGCAAGGTTGCGCGGCGTACGGCGTTCGCTATATATGCGGCTCCCCTTGCCGGTCGGCGCCTCTGTCGGCCGGCTCGGCCCGGCCGGTAAGCCGGCTCCGGGTCATCGACAGCCACAAGGGACGGGTCCGTTATGCCGCTTTACGAGAATGTATTCATCGGGCGCCAGGACATTTCCGGCGCCCAGGTCGAGCAGCTGGCCGACAGTTTCACGCAGCTGATCGCCGAGCAGGGCGGCGAGGTCAAGAAGCGCGAATACTGGGGGCTGCGCAACCTCGCCTACCGCATGAACAAAAACCGCAAGGGCCATTACGTGCTGTTCAACATCGAGGCGCCCGCCGCGGCGATCGCGGAGCTCGAGCGCACGATGCGCATCAACGAAGACGTGCTGCGCTATCTGACGCTGCGGGTCGATAAGCTGGACGAGGGACCCTCCCCGATCATGCAGAGCCGCGGCAGCCGCGACGACCGGCCACGCCGTGGCGACCGCGAGCGCTACGAGCGCAGCGAGCCGGAGACGCCGGCCGCCGCGCCCGCCCCGGCGCCGGCCGCCGAACCGGTGGAGGCGTAGATGGAAGGGCAGAGTTCGCAGCCGCCGGCCCGCGGCGCGATGGGCGCGCGCCGCCCGTTCTTTCGGCGCCGCAAATCCTGTCCGTTCTCGGGGCCGAACGCCCCGAAAATCGATTACAAGGATGTCCGGCTGCTGCAGCGCTTCATCTCGGAGCGCGGCAAGATCGTGCCGAGCCGCATCACCGCGGTGTCGACCCAGAAGCAGCGGGAATTGGCGCGCGCGATCAAGCGGGCGCGCTATCTCGGCCTGCTGCCTTACATGGTTAGATAGGTCGCCGCCCGGCCCGGTGGCGGGCGCGCCATGGATCGGTTCAAATTCCTCGCGGCGGCCGTCGGCTGCGGCGGCCTCGCCGCATGCCTCTATCTGGCCGCGACATTTGGTCTGCGCGGCGCGCTGCTGCTGGTCTATATGACGCAGCTGCCGCTGTTCCTGGCCGGGCTGTGGCTGGGGGTCGGCGCCGCGGCCATCGCCGGCCTGACCGGCGCGGCGGTGCTGCTGACGACGAGCGATCTCGTCGGCGCGGCCGTGTTCGCCGGTTTGAACGCGGTGCCGGTGGTGCTCCTGGTCCGCCAGGCCCTGCTGGCCCGGCGCCGGCCCGACGGCACGGTCGACTGGTATCCGCCCGGGCTGTTGACGGCCTGGCTGACGGCGCTGGCATTGGCCGGGATCGCCGCGGCGCTGTTGGTGTTCGGCGGCGCCGCCGGCCTGGAGGCGGCGCTGCGCGGCACGATCGGCGCGACGCTCGACCGCCTCGGGCGGGTGCCGTCAGTCGATCGGGCGCACGTCGTGGCGGCGATCGCGATGATCACGCCGGGTGTCATTGCCGCGTCGTGGATGGCGACCTCGATCGCCGATGCGGCGCTGGCCCAGGGGTTGCTCTCGCGCTTCGGCGCGAACTGGCGGCCGGCGCCCGATCTTGCCGGCCTGAGCCTGCCGCTGTGGCTGCCGATCGCGCTCGGCCTCGCGGCGGCGGCGACGCTCGTCGGCGGGGCGGCGCGGTTTGTCGGCATCAATGTGATGCTGACGCTGGCGGTGCCGTTCTGCCTCGCCGGCCTCGCGGTGCTGCATGCGGCAGCGCGCCGGCTGGCGCAGCCGGCGATCGCGCTGATCTGCTTCTATACGCTGGCCGCGCTGTTCGGCTGGCCGTTTCTGCTGGTTGCCGTGCTCGGGCTGTTGGAGAGCTGGCTCGGGCTGCGGCGTCGCCTCGCCCAAAAGACCAATTGATCCGGAGTTGCCAGGATGGTCGATGTCATTCTGTTGGAGCGCGTCGAAAAGCTCGGCCAGATGGGCCAGGTCGTCAACGTCAAGCCCGGCTATGCGCGCAACTACCTGCTGCCGCAGAAAAAGGCGATGCGCGCGACAAAGGACAACCTCGCCTATTTCGAGACCCAGCGCGTGCAGCTCGAAGCCAACAACCTGCAGCGCAAATCGGAGGCGGGCGAAGTTGCCGCGACGCTTGAGGGTCTCTCCGTCGTGTTGATCCGGCAGGCGGGTGAAAGTGGCCAGCTTTACGGCTCCGTCACCGCGCGCGACATCGCCGAGGCGGTCACGGCGGCCGGGTTCACCGTCGATCGGCAACAGATCGTGCTCGAACGCCCGATCAAGACCTTGGGCCTGCATGCGCTGCGCGTCATGCTGCATCCCGAGGTCGGCGTCACGGTGACGGCCAACGTCGCGCAATCCGAGGAGGGCGCGCGCTTGCAGGCGAGCGGCATCAACCCGCTCGACCGGCGCGAGGAAGACGAGGAGGCGGGCGAGGCGGCCGAACCGCCGCCCGCGTGATCTGCCGCGGGAATGGGGATGGACGCGCTCGCAAGGCTGAAACAACTGCCGCTGCCGTTTGCCGGGTTGTTGGGCCTCGACTATGTCGAGGCATCGCAGGAGCGCGTCGTCGGCGAGATGGTGGTGCGCGAGGAATTGTGCACCCGGCCGGCCATCCTGCACGGCGGCGCGATCATGGCGTTTGCCGACACGCTCGGCGCCGCCGGCGCCGTTCTCAACCTGCCCGAAGGCGCGGGCACGACGACGATCGAGAGCAAGACCAACTTTCTCGGCCCGGCGCCCTTGGGCGCGCGCGTCCGCGGCGAGGCGACGCCGGTGCATCGCGGCCGCCGCACCCAAGTCTGGCAGACCCGCGTCACGACCGCAGACGGCCGGCTCGTCGCGCTCGTCACACAGACCCAGATGGTATTGCCGGGCAGTCCGACCTGACGCGGGGCGGCTCAGTTGCTGCCGGCGAGAAAGCGGCGCAATTCGGCGACGAGACCCTTCGGGTTGTCGCCCTGCACGGTGTGGCCGGCGTCGGGCACCGTGACCCAGCGCCCGTTGGGCAGCCGCGCCGCCAGCCGCTCGGCGTCCTCGGCGTGGAACACATCGCTGTCGCCGCCGCGCACGACGAGGGTCGGGCAATGGATGCGGGCGAGGCCGTCGGCCAGCGCCGCGCGCTCCTCGCGGTGCGAATTCTGGCCCATCGCCTTGAACCGGCGGGTATCGTATTTCCACCGCCAGGTGCCGTCCGCCTGCTGCCGCAGATTATGCATCAGGCTGCGGCGCAGGATCGTAGGGTCGCGGCGCGGGTTGAATTGCAGCGCCTTCTCGATGATCGCCTCGACCGTCACGGTCTCCTGCACCGCATTGACGAAATCGCGGATGCGCGTGGAACCGGGGCGCCGCATCTCCGGCCCGGCATCGATGATGACGAGATGCGACAGGCGCTCGGGGTGGGCGATCGCAAACGCCAGGGCATTGATCGCGCCCAGCGACATGCCGACGAGGATGAACTTGTCGAGGCCGAGCCGCTCGACAAAGCCCGTCGTGTCTCCGAGCTGCGCGCCGATCGAATAATCTTCGTCGGGGGCCCAGTCGCTGTCGCCGTGGCCGCGCTGGTCGAGCGCCAAGCAATGGTAGTCGTCGCGCAATGCGAGGCAGCACAAATCCCAGGTGTGGGCGTTGAGCGCGCCGCCGTGCAGAAACAACATCGCCGGTTTGCCGCGCGTGCCCCAATCGAGATAGTGCAATCGCATGCGGCCGACCTGCACCTCGTGATCCTGCGGTAACACGATCTTGCTGTCGGGAAAGGCAAACCCGGCGCGCACCCCGGTCACGGCAAGATGCTCGCGATATTCCTCGGCGGACAGGCTCATCGGCGAGAACGGGCTCCTGGCATGTGGTTCGCCCTTCTTTCTACAGGAACGCGGGCGGCAATGCTGCACCTGCGAACACGCGGCCGCCATGCGAGGCGCGAATGCTTGCGCCGTCGATCAGCCGCCCCTGCCTTTGTCAAGAAGGAACCTCACGCCGCAGTGGACCCCCAGGTGCCGGCCTCCTCATCGATAAATGGAACCTGCGAGACGTCTGGCCTAGAGCGGTATCGCGTTGGATCGAATCACCCCCTATCCGTCATGGCCGGGCTTGACCCGGCCATCTCTGAGATCCGCGGGTCAAGCCCGCGGATGACGGTTTGGGGTGCTTCAAGTTAGCCTGATCGTGCTCTAGTAACGGCAGAGAGCCGAGTGAACGAACTCTGAAGCGTATAGCATTGCGCAGAGACCATCGTAGGGCGGATGAGCTGCGGATGAGCGAAGCGCAATCCGCCATTGCGGTGGCCTTTTCCACGGTGTGCCGCCCTTTTTGAGACAGGCCGCGATCAGGTCCTCTCGTTGCCGGCCGGCCGGTCGCGCCGCGTGAACTGCTCGCGCAGACGCTCGCGGGTCGTGGCGTCCTCGCCGGCGCGCCGCTGCCGCTCGACGTTGCGGCCACGTGCGGCTGCCTGGTCGAGAATGTAGTCGGTCGATTGGATGAGGCCGGCCGCTTCCAGTTCGCGCAGAAAGTCGCCGGTGCTGATAACCCCGACGCGCTGATCGACGATGGCGCGCCGCTTCTCGACATCGCTGTCCTCGAACAACAGCAGCGCCTCGGCCGCCGGGTCGCTGCTCAGAAAGCGGTCGAGCGCTTCAACCGCCGCCTGCTCGCCCAGGCCACGGATGGTGCGCCCTTCCTCAAGCCGGCGCTGCTGGTCGATGCCGATATCGGTCGGGATGATCTGCACGGCATCGAGATGGGCGTTGATCCATTCGACGATCTGGTCGGCTCCCGGCGCGCCGTGCACGCGCGTCGCTTCGATGTAGACCGCATCGGGGATGCGGATGGGCAGGCCAGGCCGCAGCAGAGCGTCGAGCGCTTCCGCCAGCGCCAGCGTAATCAAGGGCGAAGTATCGGTGACAATGAGGCTGAACGGCTCTGTCATCCGCGCGCCTGCAACGCCCGGCGGATCATTTCGCGGCCGCGCCGGCGGGCCTCGACGTTCGGGCCTTCCATCGCCGCCACCGGCGGCCGCAGGCGCAACTCGCCCAACGCGCCAAGCACCTCGACGTAATCGTCAAAGCCGCGCTCGCGCAGCGCATGCCAAGTGATTTCGCCGGCGGCATACTGGCGGATCAGCTTTTCTCTGTCGAAGTCGGTCATGGGGTACTCCGCAGCCGGACGATGCTACGCCCGTCCCCATTTTGTTCCTGTCATGCCACCGAGTCGAGGGTTCTGCGCGTCGGCCCCGCACGGGTTTGCGCTGCCGACGCGTTCCGCTAGTCTCCGCCGCAGCAGCAACGCGAGGCGGCGATGAGCGAAATCAATCTGCGGCACGGCATCTTTCTGCCGCCGTTTCATCCCAACGAGGAAAACCCGACGCAATGCCTGGAGCGCGACCTCGACCTGATCGCGCACTTGGACAAGCTCGGCTTTGATGAGGCGTGGATCGGCGAGCACCATTCGGCCGGCTACGAGATCATCTCAAGCCCGGAAATCTTCATCGCCTTCGCCGCCGAACGCACCCGCCACATCCGCCTCGGCACTGGCGTCGTCTCGCTGCCCTACCACCACCCGATGATGGTCGCCGACCGCGTCGTGCAGCTCGACCACATGACGCGCGGCCGCGTCATGTTCGGCGCCGGGCCGGGCCTATTGGCGTCGGACGCGATCATGATGGGCATCGACCCGTTGACCCAGCGTGACCGCATGGCCGAGGCGCTCGACGCGATCCTGCGGCTGTTCCGCGGCGACACCGTCACCGAAAAGACCGACTGGTACACGATGGAAGGCTGCCGGCTGCACCTGTTGCCCTACACGAAGCCCTATCCCGAGGTCGCCGTCGTCAGCGCCGTCACGCCGTCGGGCGGTCGGCTCGCCGGCCGGTACGATCTCAGCATGATCTGCGTCGCCGCCACCAACCCGTTCGGCTACGACGCGCTCGCCTCCAACTGGCAGATCGCCTGCGATGTCGCCGCCGAGCACGGCCGCACGATGGATGCGGGTCGGCTGCGCCTCGTCGGTCCGATGCATCTCGCCGAGACGCGGGCCAAGGC
>DATJUL010000368.1:0-2993 GCA_035502295.1 Allostellaceae bacterium
CCTGCCGTTGGAAACCGCATCGCATCTTGCCCAATTCGTCGCCCCCGCGAAAGCGGGGCCCAGGGCCGACGTTGAAACCGTCGCCCTGGATTCATGCTTGCGCGAGGGTGACGGTTGCGGCATGGCTGCGCCGTGCCTGACATTCTGCGCGCCCTCGACGAGAAACGCGCGGCCGCCCGTGGCGGCGGCGGCAAGCGCCGCATCGACGCGCAGCACGCGCGCGGCAAGCTGACCGCGCGCGAGCGCGTCGAGCTGCTGCTTGACCCCCAATCCTTCGAGGAATGGGACATGTTCGTCGAGCACCGCAGCACCGATTTCGGCATGGCCGAGCAAAAGGTGCCGGGCGACGGCGTCGTCACCGGCTACGGCATGGTCAACGGCCGGCTCGTCTTTGTGTTCAGCCAGGATTTCACGGTGTTCGGCGGCTCCTTGTCGGAGGCGCATGCCGAGAAAATCTGCAAAATCATGGACCAGGCGATGCGGGTCGGCGCGCCGGTCATCGGCCTCAACGATTCCGGCGGCGCGCGCATCCAGGACGGCGTTGCCTCTCTCGCCGGCTACGCCGAGGTGTTCGAGCGCAACGTGCTGGCCTCGGGCGTCATCCCGCAGGTGTCGCTGATCATGGGGCCGTGCGCCGGCGGCGCGGTCTATTCGCCGGCGATGACCGATTTCATCTTCATGGTCAAGGACAGCTCGTACATGTTCGTGACCGGCCCCGATGTCGTGAAGACGGTCACGCACGAGAATGTCACGCACGAGGAACTGGGCGGCGCCGTCACCCATACGACGCGCTCCGGGGTTGCCGATCTCGCGTTCGAGAACGATGTCGAGGCGCTCATCGAACTGCGCCGGTTCATCGACTTCCTGCCCGGTTCGAACCGCGCCGGCGCCCCGATGCGCCCCTTCCGGGACCCGCGCGAGCGCCGCGAACCCTCGCTTGATACGCTCGTCCCGGCCAACCCCAACAAGCCCTACGACATGAAGGAACTGATCCTGAAGGTCGTGGACGACGGCGATTTCTTCGAGCTGCAGCCGAATTTCGCCGGCAACATCGTCATCGGCTTTGCCCGCCTGGAGGGCGCGACGATCGGCATCGTCGCCAACCAGCCGATGGTGCTGGCCGGCTGCCTCGATATCGACAGCGCGAAGAAAGCGGCGCGTTTCGTCCGCTTCTGCGACTGCTTCACGATCCCGATCGTGACGTTTGTCGATGTCCCCGGCTTTCTGCCCGGCACCGCGCAGGAATTCGGCGGCATCATCAAGCACGGCGCCAAGCTCCTCTTCGCGTTCGCCGAGGCGACGGTGCCGAAGGTGACGCTGATCACGCGCAAGGCCTATGGCGGCGCCTATGACGTGATGAGTTCGAAGCACCTGCGCGGCGATGTCAATTTCGCGTGGCCCTCGGCCGAGATCGCGGTCATGGGGGCGCAGGGCGCGGTCGAGATCATCTTCCGCGCCGATCTCGGCGACGCGGCGGCGATCGCGGTGCGCGCCGACGAATACCGCGAGAAATTCGCCAACCCGTTTGTCGCCGCCGGTCGCGGCTTTATCGACGACGTGATCGAACCCGCCGCCACGCGTCCCCGCCTCTGCCGCGCCCTCCACATGCTGCGCGGCAAGCAACTCGAGAACCCGTGGAAAAAGCACGACAACATCCCGCTGTGACGCGGCCTGGATTACGGCCGGAAGTCGTCATGGCCGGGCTTGTCCCGGTGATCCACGTCTTGTTCTTGGGTACAGTTAAGAGGTGGATGCCCGGCTCAAGGCCGGGCGCGGGGGATTGGGGCTCTTCGTAGTGTCCTTGTGTCTCTGGAGTGAGAATTTCGGGAGGCGGGCATGCAGGCGGCGGCGAAAAGCAGGTACGGTATCGGGGCGTCGGTGCTGCGCAAGGAGGATGACCGGCATTTGCGCGGGCGCGGCGAGTTCGTCGCCGATATCCGATTGCCGGGCACGCAGCATGTCGTGTTTCTCCGCAGCCCGCATGCGCATGCCCGCATCCGCGCGATCTCCGTGCCGGCCGCCGCGAGAGGCAGTGTCTTCACCGCCGCCGACCTGCCGGGGATGCGGCCGATCCGCATCGTGACGCAGGCGCCGGGCGCCAAATCGCCGTCCTGGTCGCCGCTCGCGACCGACAAGGCGCGCTATGTCGGCGAGGCGATCGCCGCCTGCGTCGCGCCCTCAAGCGCCGCCGCGGCGGACCTCGCTTCCGGCATCGAGATCGATTACGAGGTGCTCGACGCGGTCGTCGATGCGCCGTCGCAGATGCGGGGCGGCGCGCTCGTGCACGAGGCGTGGGGCGACAATCTGTTCAGCGACAGCACCCTCGACGCGGGCGACATCGCCGCCGCCGCGCGCGCCGCCGCGATCGTGGTCCGCCGCGACTACCGCATGCACCGGCAATCGGGCGCGCCGATGGAGGGCCGCGGCGTCCTGGCGTATCGCGACCATCGGCTCGACGAGGTCGTCGTCTACGCCTCGACCCAGACGCCGCACACCCTGCGCGTCGCGATCGGCGAATGCCTCGGGCGGGAACTGCATCGCATCCGCGTCGTCGCGCCCGATGTCGGCGGCGGCTTCGGGCCGAAGGCGCGGCTCTATCCCGAGGAGATCATCCTCGCCGCGCTCGCCCTCGAACTCGACCATCCGGTGCGGTGGATCGAGGACCGCAACGAGCACCTGTTGACCGCCGCGCATACCCGCGACCAGCATCACAAGATCACCGCCTATGCCGACCGGCGCGGCAGAATTCTCGGCATCGAGGCGGAGATCGTCGTCGATGCCGGCGCCTATGGGTTGTGGCCGCAGGGGCCGTATCAGGAGGCCAACATGGCGGCGCGCTGCCTGCCCGGCCCCTATCGGATCGCCAATTACCGCGCGCGCTATGCGACGGTCGCGACCAACAAGGCGCCGCTCGGCCCCTATCGCGGCGTCGGCCGGCCCGGCGCCTGCTTTGCAATCGAGCGCACGATCGACGAGGTGGCGCGCGCGGCCGG
>DATJUL010000369.1:0-2550 GCA_035502295.1 Allostellaceae bacterium
CCCACGCGCTACTCACCCGTGCGCCACTCCCGCCGGGCGAACCCGGCGAGCGTTCGACTTGCATGTGTTAAGCATGCCGCCAGCGTTCGTTCTGAGCCAGGATCAAACTCTCATGTTCAATCCGCACCCGCCCCCCGCACACGAGGACGAATGCTCCAAGGGCCTCACAACGCTTCCACTCTCGCGACAGCGCCCGCACCACCCATGGTACGCGCCCCACCGCGACCGCGCAGGCGCCGCTCAACCCCGAGCCGCCGCCCGCGCATCCCTTCCTCTCCCCACTATGTCAATCAACATACCCCGCCCCGGGGACGCATCACGCTTTGCCGCGAACGGCGGCTCATGCCACGTTCTCGCCGGGACCGGGTCGCCGCGACCCGCGACGAGCGGCTAACATAGTGCCCCCTCCAGGCGGTGTCCAGAGCATGCCAAACAAAAAATCGGCCGGGCGCAGACCTGCCCGCGGCGCGGCTCACCACAAGCCAAGGGCACGCAATTCGGCCACGAGACGCGCCGGCATCGGGGCGTCCTCCGTGGCCGCGGCGGCGGACGGCAGGTCGGGCGGTGCATCGGCCGGCGCGAGATAGCGCCAGCCTTGGAACGGCCGCCACGGCCGCAGCAGCGTCGGCACCAGATCGCGGTCGACTGCGATCAGGCAATAGGCGCGGCCCTTGTCGTCGCGCGCGGTGTCGAACCCGGCGATGCGCTGACGCACGCGGATCTGGCCGCGGATGACCCAGTAGAGCGAGCCGCCGGCAAGCAGTTCGGCAACGCGACGCGGATGGTTGCGCGTGTAGACAAAGCTGCCGCCCATCCGCTGGCTGCGCTCGGCCCGCACGCGGCGCAGCGCCTCGAGATCGGCGACGCCAACCGCCATCTTCAGCAGATGCAGCGGCGCGGCGCCGCTATCGTCCGGCGGCGTCATCGGCATCCGCAAGGGCGAGCAGCTCCGCGCCTTCCTCGACCGGATCGCCCGGAGCGAAATGCACGGCGGCGACGATGCCATCGCGCGGCGCGGCGATCGTATGCTCCATCTTCATCGCCTCGACGACGATGAGCGGCTGGCCCTGCCGCACCGCATCGCCGGGCGCCACCAGCAGCTGCACGACGCGGCCCGGCATCGGGGCGGTGAGCCGCCCACGACCGAGCACGTCGTCTTCCGGCGGCGCCAGCGGATCGACCGTTTCGAAGGACCAGCTGTTGCCGCCGAGGAACACCGTGATCGCGCCGGCGCGATCGACGAACCGCAGGGTGCGCCGCACGCCGTCGAGCGCGACGGCGAGGCGGTCGTCCGCGAGCCATTTTGCCGCAGCGTGCCGCACGCCATCGCCGGCATCGAGCCGCCAGCCGTCGCCGGACTGCGTCGCCGACAGGGTTCGCTCGGCGCCGCCGCTGCGCAGCACGAGCGTCTGCGGCGCCGGCACGAGGTTGAGCCGCCAGCCGTCGCGCCCTGCCCACGGATCGGCGGTCGGCGCGGCATCCGGCCGCGCGAGGCGACCGAGCGCCGCGGCGGCCAGCACAACATCCGGCGCTGGCTCGGCCGGCGCCAGCAGCGCGTCGCGCCGCCGCTCGATAAAGCCGGTATCGACCGCGCCGGCGGCGAACTCCGGGTCGGCGGCGATTCGAGCGAGAAAGCCGAGATTGGTGGCAACCCCGACGACCGCGGTGTCGGCGAGCGCCCGGCCGAGGCGGGCTCGGGCGGCGGCGCGATCCTCGCCCCAGGCGCTGATCTTGGCGATCATCGGATCGTAATAGGGCGTCACCGCATCGCCCGCGCGCACACCCGTTTCGACCCGGATGCCGTCGCCGTCGGGCAGATATAGCGCGGCGAGCGTGCCGGAGGCCGGCAGGAAATCGCGCGCCGGGTTCTCGGCATAAAGCCGCACCTCGATCGCGTGGCCCCGCAGCGCGATGTCGCGCTGGAGCAGCGGCAGATTTTCGCCGGCGGCGACGCGCAATTGCCACTCGACGAGGTCGACCCCGGTCACCGCCTCGGTCACCGGATGTTCCACTTGAAGACGCGTGTTCATCTCCATGAAATAGAACGCGTCGTCGTCAGCGCCCGTGGGGGCGATGAACTCGACCGTGCCGGCGCCGACATAGTGGACTGCGCGCGCCGCCGCGACCGCCGCTTCGCCGAGCGCCTGGCGGCGCGCCGCGTCGAGGCCGGGCGCCGGCGCCTCCTCGACGACCTTTTGGTGGCGCCGCTGGATCGAGCAGTCGCGCTCCCCGAGATGCACGAGGTTGCCGTGATTGTCGCCGAACACCTGCACCTCGATATGACGCGGGCGCTCGATATAGCGTTCGATCAGCATATGGTCGTCGCCGAACGCGCCCTTGGCCTCGCGGCGGGCGCCGTCGAGCGCGCGGGCGAACTCGCTCGTTGCGCGCACGACCCGCATGCCGCGGCCGCCGCCGCCGAAAGACGCCTTCAGCATGACCGGAAAGCCGATCTGCTCGGCCTCGGCCAGGAGGCGGTCGTCGTCCTGCGCGGCGCCGTGATAGCCGGGCACGACCGGCACGCCGTGCTGTTCCATCAGCGCCTTCGCC
>DATJUL010000370.1:0-2313 GCA_035502295.1 Allostellaceae bacterium
GCTGATGATCGGGGTCGGCGCGCTGGCGGCGATGGAAGGCGCCTATCGGGCGACGCTCGATTACGTGCGCCAGCGCCAGGCGTTCGGCCGCGCGATCGCCGATTTCCAGAACACCCGCTTCAAGCTCGCCGAGGTGGCGACGCAGATCATGGCCGGGCGTGCCTTCATCGACCGTTGCGTCGAGGAACTTCTGGCCGGCCGGCTTGACGCGGCGACCGCCGCGATGGCGAAATTGTGGGCCTCCGAGGCCGAGGGCCGCGTCATCGACGACCTCTTGCAACTGCACGGCGGCTACGGCTACATGAACGAATTCATGATCGCCCGCATGTATGCCGACGCGCGCATCGCCCGCATCTACGGCGGCAGCAACGAGATCATGAAGGAGGTCATCGCCCGCGCGCTGTAAAAAAGGGGTCGATCGGTGCGATGTCGCTGACGCCGGCGTCGAGCCGTGCGATTCGTGCCGCGACGCGGCGCAACCCGCGATCCGCGATCCCAACCGTTTCGAGATGATGCAGCGTTTGGGCGAGGTAGTCGCGGCCGGAGCCGCGGCCGCCCTTCGCATGCGCCAACAGGCGCGCCGCCTCGTCGGGCGACAAGCGGCCGGCATAATCGGGCGAGTCGCGACGCACGACGCAGGCATAGGCCGCGACCGGGCCGTCAGGCGTCCGCACCGTCAACCGCCGCATGCGATAGACCATGCCGGTCATCTCGCGGGCCCAGATGCGGTCCAAGACCTCGGCGGTGCGCTCGGGCGGCAGCAGATAGGCGATGCCGTGGCACGAGCCGCCGCGATCAAGCCCCAGCACCAGCCCCGGCCGCTCCGGCGTGCCGCGATAATCGCGGGAATAAAGGCAGAAGCGGCGATGATAGCCGTAGAGCCGCGCCGGAAGCCGTTCGGCCGCCGCAAATCCCGGGTTCCACATCAAGGAGCCGTACGCGAACAGCCACACCGGCGCGGCGCCGCTGCGCAATGCCGCGATCTCCGCCGGCATCGGATCGACCGGGTAGATCGAGACGTAATCGGAGTGTTGAACGAGCGTCATTGCCGGTGCAGAAAATCTGACGCTTGGCACCCGTGCTCAGCGCCGGCGCCGCGCGATGTAGAGGCTGGTGACCATGTTGCGGGTGACGCGGCCGTGGAACTCGTCGCGGGCAATGCGGCCCAACGCGGCGAGAATGGCGTCGCGGTCGCGGTGGATGTTGATATTGGAATACGTCGCATAGAGCGAGACGGTTTGTTCCGAGTTCAACACAAGCGGCCATGCGCTGGTCCGATGCTCGACTGCGTCGAACATGGAGGCCCGGTTGAGCGCCGCGAGACGGGCCTCGGCGTCGAGGGCGAAGGGTACGCCACGGGCGCCGGCGGAAGGGCTCGACGGACCAGGGAGCAGCATCTTGGTCGCTTCATGGAAGGGATCGGGGCGGCGGTCGTCGCCGAACACGTTCCACACCATTGCCCACCAGCCGCCCGGCCGCAGCAGCTTTCCGACTTTGGCCAGCGCCGTGTCTTCCTCCAGCCAATGAAAGGCGGTGGCGCTGACCCCGAGAGCAAAACCGGCATCCGCCAACGCGGCGTCCTCGAAGGGTGAAACGATGACCTGCAGCGCCTGGTCCGGGATCATCTCGCGGAGGAATGCCGCAAGGCGGGGATCCGGCTCGATCGCGGCCAAGGGGTTTGCGCCCAGATCGAGCAACCGGCGGGTCGCTGTTCCGGTCCCCGCGCCGATCTCAAATGTCGCCGCGCCATCAACGAGACCGCACCGCTCGCGCAGCACGTCGAATACCCAATCGGGATAGGCAGGTCGGGCGGAGTCATAGCGCTTGGGATCGGCGCCGAAGGCCTCACGGCCGAATTTTCGGTCGATCGAGGTTTCGCTCATCGGCGCGGCGTCACATGCCGAGGATCGAGGATGAGATCGAGCGCGGGTCGCGCCGCGGCCAGCGGCCGCTCTCGACCTGATGGAAAAATTCGGCGAGCGTGCGGTTGAACAGGTCCGGTTCTTCGAGATTGAGCGCGTGGCCCGTATTCGGAAACACGACGAGCGCCGCCGAGGGGATCGTGCGTTTCATCAGCAGCGCCGGTTCGAGGCATGGCTCATCTTCGTCGCCGGTGGCGATCAGCGTCGGCACGTCAAGCGCCTTCATCTGGTCGGTCATGTCCCACAACGAAGGGCGGCGCGACTGCACGCCCCGCTGCGTATTGGCCGAGCCGCGCGTCGAGTGCTCGCCGAGCTGCGCAAGGAATTCCGCAAAGCCGCGCGGGTCCTTGTTCTGGTATTGCACGCGGGTCGGCCCGATTCCATAGGTCTT
>DATJUL010000371.1:0-2174 GCA_035502295.1 Allostellaceae bacterium
CAGCGCCTCGTGCCGCTCTATCTCTGGGTGCGGCCGGACGGCACCGTCGACAGCGCCAGCGAGATTTCCGACCTGCCGGCGACGCAGGCCGCCGCAGTGGTGCGCGCTGCGGTCTGGCAATACGTGCGCGACCGCGAGAGCTACGCCTACGCCGATGCGCGGTACCGCTACGACGTCGTCTCGCTGATGTCGGCACCCGATGTGCGCGAGGCCTATCAGCGCTGGTTTCTGTCGTCCGACCCAGTAAGTCCGCAGAACACGATCGGCAAACGGGGCCAGATCGGCGCGGCGATGATCGGCATGTCGTTCGTGCGGCCTCGGGTGGCGCTCGTGCGCTACCGCAAGACCGTGCTGACCTATGGCGGCACGCCGGAGAAGACGACCTGGACCGCGACGGTCGGCTTCGAGCGGGTCGACAAGCTGCCCGCCGGCGCCCGGCTCAGCGATCCCGGCGGGATCATCGTCACGAGCTACCAAAACTCGGAGGACTCGCCGCAGTGATCCGGTGGCAGACAACCATTACCGGCGGCGCTGCCCTGTTGTGCGTGGCGCTCGCTGCCCCGGCCGTCGCGCTGGAAATCCCGAAACCGGGAAACCTCGACAGCCGCATCCGCTCTGTGCCCTACGATCCCGGCAATGTCGTCGATCTCTGGACGGCGCCCGGCGCCGTCATGGTCGTCGAGTTCGGAGAGGGCGAACAGGTCGTCAATGTCGCGGCCAGCGACAGCGCCTATCTGAAGGCGAAGCCGTCGGGGAATTATCTCTTCTTCAAGCCGATGGCGGTGCTGTCGCCGCAGCCCGTCGTCGTGCTGACCCGGACCGAGGACGGCAGGCTGCGGCGTTACGATTTCGAGTTCGAAACCCGCCGGAGCAAGCTCGGCGCCAATGCCGATGTCGACTACAGCGTCGTCTTCACCTACCCGCACCAAGCTTACCTCAAACGCCTCGCGGCACGGCGGGCGGCGCGGGCCCGCGCCCAGAAGGCGGCGGCCGAGGCAGCCCTTAGAGAGGCGACTGCCGCCATGCAGAACCCCTATGACGGCGTGCGCAACTACCATTACGTCGCACGCGGCGACCGCGCGATCGCGCCCGCCGCGGTATGGGACAACGGCTACTCGACCGCCTTCACGTTCCCGGGCATGCAGCGCATCCCTTCGGTCTTTCGGATCAACCCCGACGGCAAGGAAGCGACGGCCAACTATTCGGTGCACGGCAGCACCGTCATCGCGCCGGGCACCGCGCCCGAGTGGGTGTTGCGTGACGGCGGGACCGTGCTGGCGGTCTACGACCTCGCCTACAACCCGATCGGCGCGACGCCCGGCACCCACACAATCAGCCCGTCGGTCGTCCGGGTGCTGCGCGAGGACAAGCATGACCGCTGAATTGCAGGAACCGGCACGGCGGCCGGACGGCAATGCCGATGATGGCGTGTCGGCCGTCGCCGGTGCGCGCCCGCGCCTCTCGGCCGGGCAGAAGCTCGGCATCATCGCCGGCGCCGGGGCGATCGCGCTCGCGACGATCGTGCTGACCCATTTGCCCGGCGGCACCGCGAAGCCATCGGATATGGCGGACAATACTGGCGGCATCGGCGCGCTCGGCATCCCGTTTTCGGCACCGCCGGACACCAGCCTACACAAGCCGAAGGCGAGCCTGCCTGCCGCCCCTCCCCTTCCGGCGCCGCACCCTTCGCCATTGATGGCGACGCTCCTCAACCACCAGGAAACCCCGGCCGAGCAGGCGCTGAAATCGCCGATCCTTGCCTATGGCAGCGCCTCCGGCGCCCCGGCGCCAGCGTCCTCAACGGCGAAAGGCGGTGGAGGCGCAGTGCCGCTGCAAGGCCGGCTGCTGAGCCGAAATGATCCGCTCGCGCGGGATCTGACGCCGTCCGATCTCGGCATGGCGGCGACCGCGCGAATCCTGGCGCATCCCGATTACACGATCGCCGCCGGCACGATCATTCCCTGCACGTTGCAGACCGCGATCGACAGCGGCCTCCCGGGCTTTGTCAAATGCGTGCTGCCGCAAGCGGTGCGCGGCATGACCGGGCGGGTGACACTGCTCGACCGCGGAACCCAGGTCCTGGGCGAAATCCGCGCCGGCCTCGTAGAGGGGCAGGACCGGCTCTTCATCCTGTGGACGCGGGCGGTGACGCCGAACAACGTCGCGATTGCGCT
>DATJUL010000372.1:0-2885 GCA_035502295.1 Allostellaceae bacterium
GAGCGCCTCGTCGAGCACCCGCGCCGCCAGCGCGCCATCCTGCAACGGCACCGTGGCGAGCGCGGAGAGCGCCGGCAGTGCCGCGGCATCTTGCGCCATATGCTCGTTGTAGAAGCGCGCCCAGTCGGCCGCCTCGCTGCCCGTCAGCTCATAGCCGTATACATCGGTCCAGCCGCCGACCAGCTGGCGATCGACCCGCGCCCCTTTGAGCCACTCGCGCCGATCGCCAAGGTCGGACAGGCGCGATTGGATCGGCCGGCCCGGCGCGCCATCGGCAAAGGCGAGGCGCGGCGCCGGGCCGTCGCCATGCAGATGCACCGACGGAAACAGCTTCGGGTTGCCGCGCAGCGCATCGAGCATCGTGGCCGGCACGACATGGGCATGCGTATCGATGATCATTCCGATCCCTTTGGTTTCGTCGTCCCGGCGAAGGCCGGGACCCATGCCGCCGCTGGAGTGCGGCGGGACCGTGGACCCCGACCTTCGTCGGGGTGACGAAATTACATACGGCTAGTGGCTATCGGACCGGCAGTTTGTCGCCGTCGGGCGGCGGCGCCACGTCGAACGCATTGACGACGTTCGACAGCATCTGGAAGTAGCCGGCGAACGCGGTCAATTCGACGAGCCACGCCGTACCGTGGCGTTGTTGCAGCCGGTCGAACAGCGCCTGATCGACCCGGTTGGCGCGCACGAGCTGGCGCGTGTAATTGACGATGTCGCGTTCGTCCTCGGCGAGCGATGCGGGGTCGCCCTTGGCGCGCAAGAGGTCGATCGTCGCGTCGGGCACGCCGGCGCGCCGCGCCGCGCCGACCTGCGCCGCCCAGACGTAATGCGCATCGCGTTCGCGCACCGCGGCGAGGATCGCGTGCGACAACAGGCGCGGCTCGACGACCGCGCCGCTGCGGTTGTACTTGACGAATTGCAGCATGCGCTCGGCCAGGGGCGGGCTGTGCAGCAGCACGCTGAACGGCCCGCGGATCTGGCCGAACACGCCGATGACATCCTCGGCGACGCCGTGATATTGCGCCGGCACATCCTGTTTGCCGGTGATCGGTTGCACGCGCGGCATTTTCCCCTCCTGTTTGAATTGTCTCCCGGATTGCTTCGTCGCTTTGCTCCTCGCAATGACGACATTGCGCGTCATTGCGAGCGGAGCGAAGCAATCCCGGCGAAATTCACGATGCAGTTCGCCGTTAGATCCCCTGGTACGGCTGGCCCCATTTGTCGCCGTAGACGATGTCGCTCAAGGGCCCGCGGCCGACCGGGCCGAATTTGCCCATCGGATAGCCGATCGGCAGGATCGCATAGGAATGGACGCCCGGCGGCAGGCCGAAGATTGCGTCGACCTCCTTGCCGTAGCCCATATGCCGCGTCGTCAGCGTCGTGCCGAGGCCGAGGGCGCGGATCGCCAGGCACATGTTCTGCACCGCCGGGTAGATCGATGAGCCGGCGCCGTGTCCCGGGTTTTCGCCGCTTTCGAGGCAGGCGACGATCCACACCGGCGCTTCGTGGTAATGGTCGGTCAGGTATTCGTTGGCGGCGAGCTGGCGCTCCTGGCGCGCCGGATCGGAACCCGGCGGGGGCGGGCTGCTGCGGTAGCGCGGCCCGACCTGCTCGTCGAACAGCCGCTTGTAGTAGACCTGGACCTGCTTCTTGATCTCGCGATCCTTGACGACGAGAAAGCGCCAGCGCTGGGTGTTGCCGCCGTTCGGCGCCCATTGCCCGGCCTGCAGGATCTGGTTGATCAACGCGTCGGGCACGGGATCGGGCTTCAGGCGCCGCATCGCGCGCATCGTGCTCATGACCTCGAAAATGTCGGGCATGCATTCCTCCTGGCGTCTCGTGCGAACGGGGATCAGTGCAGCTTCGGCGCTTTCAGCAGCAGGGTGCGGTCGGTCGACATGATGCGCACCTTTATTGTCTCCTTGTCCCGCGCCACCTGCAGCACGACTTCGCTGCCGGCCGGGCCGCTCGCCCAGATGCGGCGCCACAGCGAGGCGAGGCTGGAGATCGGCTCGTCGCGTACCGCGACGATGCGGTCGCCGGGTTTGAGGCCGGTCCGGCTCGCGGGGCCCCGCTCCGACAGGCCGGCGACGACGATCGCATCCTCGACCTCGGCGGCGTACAGCCCGAGCCACGGCCGCGGCGGCTTGTTGGCGCGGCCGTAGGTCAAGAGATCGTCGATGATCGGCGGCAGCAGGTCGATCGGCACGACCATGTTGACATCGCGGCGCAATTCGCGGCCGCTCGAATGCTGTACATGCAAGGAGCCGATGCCGATCAGGCTGCCGTCGCCTCCGATCAGCGCCGCACCGCCCCAGAACGGGTGCGCCGGCGCGGTGAAAATCGCCCGGTCGAGCAGGTATTCCCAATAGCCGGCAAATTCCTGACGCGCCACGACGACGGCCGAGACCGCATGTTTGCGGCCGCCCTCGGCCGCCAGGATCGCGCGGTCGCCTGCCCCGACGCGCCGGCGCGTGCCGACCTCGAGATGCGGCACGTTGAGCCGGCCCAGCGCCTGCACCAGCCCGAACCCGGTCTCCTGGTCATAGCCGAGCACGTGGCCGGGAACGGCGCCGCCGAGGCTTGAGGTGAGCCAGATCGTCTCCGCCTCGGTGATCAGATAGCCGATCGTCAGCACGAGGCCGTCCTTGCGAATGAGCACACCCGAGCCGGCCCGCTCGGTGCCGAGCGTCGAGGCGGTGAAGGCGTCCTCCGGCACGGTCGCCTGCAATCCCAGCACGCCCGACAGCGCCTGGTCCACGTCGAATTCGAAGTCCTCCGCCTTCGGCTGGAACTCGCTCGGAATTTCCCAATCGATGCTTCGCGCCATGGTCGCCGCTCGCTGGTAGTCGCTCACTCGCACCCTATTATAGCCGCGAGAG
>DATJUL010000373.1:0-11367 GCA_035502295.1 Allostellaceae bacterium
CGACTATCCTCGGCGTGGTTTCGGCAAATCGGCAGCACCCGGGACCCCAAGGGACCCGGGCGGCTAATTCGCCGCCCGAGGGCAAGATGCGTCGCCCGCTCCATGCCCCGACTGTGCGCCTTCGTTCGGTCAGCGTCAATCGGACGCGGAAAGCTGTCGCTGCCGGATTGCTTCGCTCCGATGCGGTCTTTGCGAGGAGCGCGGCGACGCAGCAATCCCGCCGTTGCTATAATCGATCGAGATCAACGGGAGGGAAACGCCATGACCGGGGTCGTGCTCGGAACCGACGGTTATCGCTACGAAGTCGACGACAGCTGGGCGAAACTGCCGCCCGGCATGGAATTCAACGCCGACGTCGCGGCGGTCGGCGTCGACAACCACGACAATGTCTACGCCTTCAACCGCGGCCGGCACCCGATGTGCGTGTTCGACCGCGACGGCAATTTCCTGCGCTCGTGGGGCGAGGGGGTGTTTGTGCGGCCGCACGGCGTCTTTATGGCGCCCGACGGCACGATCTGGCTGACCGACGACGGCGACCACACGGTGCGCCGGTGCACGCTCGACGGCACGGTGCTGTTGACGATCGGCATCCCGGGCAAGCCGGCGCCCTATATGTCGGGCGAGCCGTTTCACCGCTGCACCCATACGGCAATGTCGCCCGAGGGCGATCTCTACGTCTCCGACGGCTATGGCAATTCCCGCGTCCACAAATACACGCCCGACGGCAGGAGGCTGTTTTCCTGGGGCGAACCCGGCACCGATCCGGGCCAGTTCAACATCGCCCACAACATCTGCTGTGATCCCGACGGTTGGGTCTACGTCGCCGACCGCGAGAACCACCGCGTGCAGGTGTTCGACAAGAACGGCAAGTACGAGGCGCAGTGGAACAACATGCACCGTCCCTCCGGCCTCCATATGGAGAGCGGCACGAAGACTCCGCGCTTTTTCATCGGCGAGATCGGCCCGGACATGGCGGTCAACATCGACTTGCCCAATTGCGGGCCGCGGGTCAGCATCTACACGCACAAGGGCGAACTGCTGGCGCGCCTCGGTCACCGGCATGCCGGCCTCGATCCGGGCCAGTTCATCTCGCCGCACGGAATCGCCGTCGATTCGCGCGGCGACATCTACGTCGGCGAAGTCTCCTATACGAACTGGGGCCGCCGCGTCCGCGCCCGCGGCGAGGAGCTGCCGCCCGGCCTCAGAAGCCTGCAAAAGCTGGTGAAGGTGAGCTGAGCAGCCTCTGCCATGAAGGCATCGATAACGACTGTCATCCTGAGCCGGCGCGCGCGGCGCGCCGAGTCGAAGGACGGGAGCACCGATTCCGCGCCTTCGGGGCTGAGAGGAAGAGATGGCTGACGACAAAACTGCCGCTGATCGGCTTTACACCACCAAACAAATGGGCGATGCCTGCGAGATGCTGGTTGCCGCGGAGCTAACACTGGCCGGCATCCCGGCACTTAAAGTTGCTGACAATTGGCCGGGGTACGATGTAGTCGCCCAGCCGCCTCATTATTGGCGGGGGTACGCGACGAATACCGACGAGTCGACTCGCGCTCCACAGCGAATCTCGGTGAAGTCCCGCACGATGGGCAGAACGAAAAGCGTTGTTTTCGATCCGGCCGCCTTCGATTGGCTGGCGATCGTGATTTTAGAAGAGGGAGGCAACCCAATCTCGCGCGAGATTTTCATAATGCCCAGCGATATCGCCCAGGCCGGCTCCTACCCCCGGCGCTGGGAGGGCGCGAAGGGCGACCCATGCGGGCTGACCCTGAGTGCCGTCCGGAAACGGTTCACCGATTATAAGGACAACTTTAAGCTTGAGCGCTTTTCGCGTGCGTCGCTGACGCTTGGACGCGAGCGCGGTCTGCGAGCGCCCAAAGGAATGAAACCATGACAGCCTATTTGTACGTTCTCCGATGCGCCGATGGCTCGTACTACACCGGAACGACCGTTCGTAGTCTCGAAGAGCGCGTTGCAGAGCACCAGGCCGGCACCTTCGACGGCTACACGGCGCTGCGGCGCCCCGTCACGCTTGTGTTTCATCAGCACTTCGAGCGGTTGGATGATGCCGCCGCCACCGAGCGTCAAGTAAAAGGCTGGCGACGCGACAAGAAAGAGGCGCTGATCCGAGGCGATTTGGCCGCGCTGCCTGGCCTCTCTCAGCGCGGCGTAAAGGCGATGCGTCCTTCGACTCGGCGCGCTGCGCGCGCCGGCTCAGGATGACGGTGACGTTGGTGTCAGGCGGTCCCAGCTCCAAGAGCTTTTTAAACGTTCGCGATAACGGGCTGATCTAACCCGTGCCGATGCTGCGCCAGGCGCTCGCGCCGATCCACCCGGACGGCTGGAAATTCACCGCCGCGGCGGCGCTGGCCACTGTGATCCTGTTCTTCTTCGTGCCGCCGCTCGGCTGGGCGGCGCTGATCCTGACGCTGTGGATCGCCTATTTCTTTCGCGATCCGTGGCGGGTGACGCCGACCCGGCCGGGGATCATCGTCAGCCCGGCCGACGGCATCGTCGTCGCGCTGGGCCCGGCATCGCCGCCGGCGGAGTTGCAGATGGGCGAGGCGGCGACGACGCGGATCGGCATTTTCCTCAATCTGTTCGACGTGCATGTCGCGCGCGCGCCGATCGCCGGCCGCGTCGCGGCGCGGCATTACACCAAGGGCCGCTTCGTCAATGCCAGCCTCGACAAGGCCAGCACCGACAACGAGCGGCTCGCGATCCGCCTCAGCGCGACCGAACAGCCGCCGGAAGGCGCCGAGGTCGCGTTGGTGCTGATCGCCGGGCTCGTCGCGCGGCGCATCGTCTGCCCGCTGTTCGCCGGGCAGCGGATCGCCATCGGCGAGCGCATCGGCCTCATCCGCTTCGGCTCCCGCATCGATGTCTACCTGCCGCCGCCGTTCGTGCCGTTGGTCGCGCTTGGCCAGCGCATGGTGGCGGGCGAAACCGTGGTCGCCGATTGCCGCGCGGCCGCGCCGCCGGGCGACGCCATCGTCCACTGAGCGCCGGGTCAGCCGGCAAGCGCCGCGTCGATCTCGGCCGAATTGAGCCGCCACGCGTTGTCGAGATTGGCGACGACCTCGCGCATAAAGCGCTGATAATGGTCGAGCGCGCGGCGGTCGTCGGCGAAATGGTCGGCGAGGATCGCCAGCGCCAATTGCGCCGGCCCGGCGCCCTCGTAGGTCCACTCGAACCCGGCCTTCGACAGCACCTTGAGGTCGAGCCGGGGCGGCAGCGGGCGGCCGTCGACGGTGACGACTGCGCCCTCGAGGCTGCGCGCACCTTCGTAGACCTTCATATGCCTGCCCGCCTCTATGCCCGGCCGTCGGCCGTCGCTTCGACCACATCGCCGCGCGCGCGACGGGGACGGCGCGGCGCCGGCGCATCGAGCGAACCGGTGATCTCGGTGCGGTTGCGGGGCAGCGCGTCGGGATATTCCGCCTGCAGAAAGTCGATGAGCCGCTCGCGCACGAGACAGCGCAGGCCGAACGCGTCGCCGGCATTGCGCGCGCTGACGAGGCAGCGCACTTCAAGCGTGTTCTGGGTGGCGTCGGTCACCTGCAGGACCACGACCTTGCCGTCCCACAGCGGCGTGTCGGCGACGATGCGCTGCAATTCCTCGCGCAGCCGCTCGACCGGCACCGTGTAATCGAGATGCAGAAACACCGTGCCGAGCAGGTCGGCGCTCTGATAGGTCCAGTTCTGGAACGGCTTTTCGATGAAATAGCTGAGCGGCACGATCAAACGCCGCAGATCCCAGATGCGGATTACGACATAGGTGCTGGTGATCGTCTCGATCCAGCCCCATTCGCCCTCGACGATGACCGAATCCTCGACCCGGATCGGCTGGGTCACCGCGATCTGGATACCGGCCAACAGATTGCTCAGCACCGGGCGGGCGGCGAGGCCGACGACGATGCCGGCAGCGCCGGCCGAGGCGAACAGGCTGACCCCGTATTGCCGCACCGCGTCGACCGTCATCAGGGCCGCCGCGATCGTGATGATCACGAGCACGGTCTGCGTCGCCCGCAGCAGGATGTTGACCTGCGTGACGTGCTTGCGGGCGAGCAGATTGTCGGCGACATCGATGTGAAAGCGGCTGAGGTAGAGTTCGGCGCCGATGTCGAGCGCCTTGGCCGCCGTCCAGCCCACCGCCAGGATCAGCACGAACAGCAGGATGTGCCCGATGCCGACCGCCCATTGGTAGGGAAACCGGGCGCCGGGCAATGCGGCGCCGAGCGCGAGGATGATCACCACCGCCCCGACCGGAAGCTGCCCGCGCTGCAGCAGCTTGTGCAGGAACGGGCTGCGCCGCGCCGTCAACCGCACCAGGCGCCCGATGAACCAGCGATAGGCGATGAACACAATGAGCGCCGCGCCGGCCATAATCGCCAACCCGATGAGCCAATCCGGAACCCATGCGGCCACCGTCTGCACAATACGCAAATCCACCCCCTCTCGCCGTTGGTCCGGTCGGGTGGTGCCGTTCTACGACGAGCACGGCGCGGCGAGCAGCGCTTTGCCGGCTTGGGCACGCGCTGGCCGCGGTAATTCGTGCTGACACCCGATTTTTCGCCCTGCTTGGTCTGCTCAATAATATACCGACCGCCCGGCCCCGCCGCCTGCCGCCACCAGCTCGCCGGACACCGCCCAGGCCTTTTCCGAGGCCAGGAAGACCGCAACAAATGCGACCTCGGCCGCGTCCACCATGCGGCAGATGGCATTGCCGCGCGACGAGTCCGGAGCGAAGTCCCGCCGCTCCGCCTCTTCCGGGGAGACGCCCAGTTGCGCGGCGCGGGCGGCCATGAGGCTCGGCGTGCGCTCGGTGCGGGTCGTGCCGGGGTGGATGCAATTAACCGTGATCCGATGACGGCCCAGTTGCACGGCCAGGGTTTTTGTCATGTGCACCAGGCCGGCATTGCGGGCACCGCCGCTGAGATTGCCGGCGTTGCGCGCGTTGCCGCCGCTGATGTTGATGATGCGGCCCCAGCCCGCCGCCTTCATGAACGGGATGACCGCTCGGGAACAGCGCAGCGCTCCGACATACTTCACGTTGAAATCCTCGATCAAATCCTCGTCGACGACGGTTTCGATCGGGCCGGTCGCGGTGGTCGAGCCCCCCGGGTGAGAGCCGCTGTTGACCAGGATGTGCAGGCCGCCCAGCTGCTGCGCCGCCGCGGCGACCATGCGGTCCACCTGCTCCCTGCTGGTGACGTCGGCGGCGAGGGGAATGATGCGCCGGTTCGTCTCGGCCGCCAACTCGCGCGCCGTCGCTTCCAGAGCGGCCTGGTTGCGCGCGACGATCGCCACATCGGCCCCTTCGCGCGCCAATTCCCGCGCGATGGCTTTGCCGATACCGCGACTGCCGCCCGTCACGATCGCATGCTTCTCGTGCAATCCGAGGTCCATGGCCTTCTCTCCCGTGTTGGAGTGCGGGGATTTTGTCGTGTTCCCTGCTCATTGTTCTCTTCGAGGGAAGCTGGCGCAAGGTTTGCCCGACGCGGACGACCCTCTGGCAGAGCCGACGCGCCCGCACCGCGGGGTCGCTGGGCGATACGCTGGCCGTCGCCGGACCGCGACTGCCGGTATAAATCCGCGGACGACTCGACAAAGTTTGCGCCCCAGTCGCGTCGCTGTCCCCGCGATGCGAGAGACGATGGCGGACCGGCCCAGTCAGGCGGTACCGATGCCCGGTGCGGCGTTGTAGACTGGACCCGGACCGCCCAGGCTACTCGAGGGAAACCCATGGACCACGCGATGCGGGAATTGGCTGCAAAACCGCGACAGCCGACCGTGCAGCCGACGATCGGCGGCTCGGTGTATGTGAAGCCGCAGGACATCGCCTGGGAGCCGACGCAGTTCGACGGCATCTCGATCAAAATCCTCTATGAGGACAAACCCAAGGGCGAACTGACCTGCTTGCTCAAGTGGGAGCCGGGGGCCACCCTGCCGATGCACCAGCACCCGGAGATCGAGCAGACCTTCGTCATGGAGGGGTCGTTCTACGACCATGACGGCATCTGCCGCGCCGGCGAATTTGTCTGGCGGCGGGTCGGATCGTTCCACGAAACGCATTCGGACGACGGTGCCGTCATCCTCGCAATCTACCGCAAGCCCAACATCTTCCAGCACAGCAGGGGATTCGCTCGCAAATGAGATATCGGCCGGGGGAAGACCGATCTCGACGAGAGGCCTGCGCCAGCGGATAGGCTGCCGGCCATGCCGGCGCTTGCCGATGTCCGAGGGAGTCGGTATGACTTCGCCGACCGGCCGGGTACACGGCACAGCTTGGGGGGAGCACCATGACACGGTTGACCAGGCGTTCGTTGCTTCGCGGATCTGCGGGTCTGATGGCTGCGACGGCGCTCGCACGTCCCTATATCGCCAACGCCCAGGCCAAGACCCTGACGGCGTGGTTCGCCCAGGGCTTTATCCACAGCGAGGACACGGCGCTGCGCAAGATGGTCGCCGATTACGAGAAAGAGAGCGGCAACAAGGTCGATCTCAGCATCGTGCCGTTTGTCGCGCTGCGCGAGAAAGAGGTCGCCGCGGTGACCAGCGGTGTCGTGCCGGAGGTCATGGAAGATGCCGACTTCTCGTTTGCCCCGCTGCAAGCGTGGGCCAACCGGCTTGTCGATGTCAGCGACGTCGTCGACACGCAGAAGTCTAAGTACAGTGAAGTCCTGCTGGCGAGCAAGTATCTTTACGACAATACGACCAAGAAGCGCAGCTATTATGGTGTGCCGCTGAAGGCTGCTTCGGTCACATGGCACATCTGGAGTTCGCTGGTCGAGAAGGCGGGATACAAGGTCTCCGATATTCCGGACACGTGGGATGCCTATATCGATTTCTTCCTGCCGATGCAGGCGAAACTGCGGGCCAAGGGCATGCGGCACGTCTACGCCATGGGCCTCGAATGCAGCACGAATGGGGTCGACCCGATCAACACGTTCAACGCGTTCATGGTCGCCTATGGCGGCGAGGGTTTGGTCACGCCGGATGGCAAATTGCACGCCGACGACCCGCAGGTGAAGGAGGCGGTCATCAAGACGCTGACCCGCTTTTCCACGCTCTTCAAGGGTGGTTATGCGCCGCACAGCGCCCTCAACTGGAACGACCAGGACAACAACAATTCGTTCCACGCCAAGCAGATCATCAATGATTTCAACGGCTCGATGTCGATCGAGCTGGCGCAGATCAATGACAAGCAAGCATACAACGATCAGATCACCCATGGTCTGCCAAACGGCAATGACGGCAAACCGTTGCCGGCCCAGGTCGGCGGGTTCGGCGCGGTGATCCCCAAGGGCGCGAAGAATATCGCCCTCGCCAAGGAGTTCCTGAAATACGTCGCCGAGCCCGAGGTGCTCAACGAATACTTGAAGGGCGGGCTCGGTCGCTGGGTGGTCCCCTATCCAAGCATCGTCAAGAGCGATCCTTTCTGGCTCCGCTCCGGCGATCCGCATCGCCTTGCCTATGTCACGGAGACGATGGTCGGCCCGTCGTTCCCGCTCTACGAGGCGTACAGCCCCGCGGCCGCACAGCTCGATTCCGAGCATGTGTTCCAGGTGGCCTTCTCCGACATCATCAGCAACGGGATGACGCCCGAGGCGGCGGCGGCGAAGGCGTTCAAGCGAGCGGAGGCGATCTTCGCCCAATACCCGATCCAGGAGAGCTGACCGGCTCGACAGCACACGCCTTCCAACCTCGCGCCACCCGCCCCCGCAACCTGAGCAGCGTTCAGCGGCGCGGCGGTGGCGCTGGCGGGGTGGCTCATGGTCAGCCGCCGGCCCCAGGCGTCCGCGTTGCTTACGACGGCCGTGTTGTGCGCCTCAATCATCGTTGGCCGACTGGAACCCTTCCAGTTCCGCGCGATGGCGCGCCCTTTTCGGATGGCTGCCCTTTCGCAGCTTCCTCGACGGTTCAATCACCGTCAATACGATGGCGTTCCTTGAGAAAATCTTCCTTTACGGCAGCGGCGGGCGCTGTCGGGACCGAGACAGGTGCAGCGACAACTGTCGGGGGCCGGCCCGCTTGGCGCCGGCCGTCAGCCTCTGGCGATGCCCAAAATCCCGCCGATCAGGCGGAAGACATGCAGCTTCGTCCAGATGTCCGCAGCGGAATAGCTTGGGCGCGCTTGCATGGCGCGCCAGTAGCGCGCGAGCGCCGGCCGCTTCGGGATCTCGGCGCCGAGGCCGGCAAATTCCATGCGCGCAAGAAACACGGTCCAGACCACATCGGCGACTCCATAGGCGGGCGGCACGATCACGGCGCGGCCATCACGAAGCGTCTGCTCCAGCCGATCCATAAAGCCGATTGCTTCGGCGCGACGTCCCTGCGCGAGCCGCATGACGGCATCGGGATTGAAGATGCGGACGCGTTCGGCGAAGATTGCGGCGCGCGCCTCATAGACTTCCGCGAGATCGGGATTTTCGGCGGCGCGCGCGAGGAGGCGGCGGTGGATCGCGTCGAGCCGCCTCGGGATCATGATCCGCGCCACGGGATTGCGGGCGAGAATCCCGCCGAAGGTCAGTTCCTCGATTGGATAGGCGTAATGAAGGTCGAGCCAGGCTTTCATCTCGCCGTCGAGCGTCGCCTCGCTGACACCCAGCGCATATTCGGCGATGTCGCGACTCTGATCGAGGACGCGGTCCGCGAGCACTAACGTCGGCACGGTCATGTTCGGATTGCGTCGGACATAGGCCGGCTGCTGCTGCCTCATCCTGAAATGGATGTCGACGAAGACGGACTCATGGGCGATGCCGCCTTCGGCCAACGCGAGGCGCGCGATCATCGAATAATAAGAGGACGGCGTGTGATAGAGCCGCGGCTTGGCGCCGGAGAGTTTGGCGGGCTCCGTCATCGCCGAAATCTTCGCAGAGGTAGAGCATCAGACTTTGCCTGATCTGGCCGGCGCGCGCAAACGGCCCCTGCGGAGGGAGAGCCCGCCAGCGGGCCGAGGCACGCGCTTCCAACGCAGGGCCGCCGGCTGCCGATTACAAGCAATCGATCACCCAAAACCCGGCAGATATCGCGCCTCTTCCATTTTCCGCAAGAGAGTGCGGCGACCGAGAAATCTCGCCGTAATCGGCATGAGATCCCTCACGTTCGTTCAGGATGACAGAATATTTGAAGACTTTTGATTACGCGGTAGCTCAATGCGTGCGGGAAGAATTGCGCATCGCCTGTACGCTCGCCCGCAGCGCCGCTACCTGCTTTTTGAGATCGTCGTTTTCGGCCTTGAGCGCGGCGAGTTCGGCATGATCGCTGACAAGCTCGGCATGATCGCTGACCAGCTCGTCATGATCGCCGAGCCATTTGGCGTAAAGTTCCTGCACCGCCTCTACTGTCGGCGCGATCAAGCCGTTGTAGTCGAGCATCAGATAGCCGTCCTTGGGCGTATCCTTTTGCTCCTGCGTCTCGGGCAGCGGCTTGCCGTTTGGCCCTATCTGCGGCTGCATGCTCGGCATGTGGTTCACGAGCTGCGGCAGGACTTTCTCCACATCCTGGGCGATGAAGCCGAAATTCTGCGCGATGTCTTTCTTATCGGTCACCAGATGATGGTTTTTCGAACCCTCCTTCCACAAATAGCTGACCGGCTTCAGCTTCAGTATGGTCGCCAAACCGCCCGTAATCGGCTCGATGTCTTTCTTCAGCCGCCGGTCCGAAGAGAAGGAAGTGCCGCAATTGCCGACGGCGCTATATCCCGGATAGCCCAAATAGCCATAGCAGCCATCTTCTGAGCTGTAGCCATAAACGCCGTAGTAACCATAGCCATAAACGCCGTAGCCGGAGCCGGTGGTGCTAGCGTTATAGCCTTGGACGCCGATGCTACCAGATTCCCCGTCATAGCCGACAACGCCCTCGACACCGACGGCCGCGTCGCTTCCGCTAACCTGGGAATAAACGCCGACTCCGTAGGAGTCGGTGTTTGTAAGATAAATTCCATAGATGTTCGTCGTGGTGGTAATCAAGAGCTCACCGCCGCCTTGGGGGAGGGACTCCGCCCCCCCGATGTTGACGCCGCCGCTGCCGGTGATGAGGGCGTAGCCGCTGCCGCTATTGGTGAAATACCCGCCCGCGCCGGTCGAGCTCGCATCAGAGCCGTAAACGCCGTAGGTCGTCCCCGTCGTGGTGGTGCTGCTGTTCGTGAAATATCCGCCCGCGCCGTTTGCGCTTGCATCGGAGCCGTAAACGCCGTAGGTCGTCCCCGTCGTCGCGTTCGCAACGCCCTCGACGCCGTAGTCCCCGCCGCTGCCATAGACGCCGATGCCGCCGGTGCTGCCCGTCGCGACGCCATAGACGCCATAGACCGAGCCGCTAGTCGTGGCATTGTAGACCTCCATCTGCGCCCCCGCCGTCGGCGACGCCGTCCCGATGCCGACGTCGCCCTGCACGATCAGGTTATTCGATCCGGCCGCGTCGCTGCCCGCATAGGTCGTGCCGATCGCTACGCCGCCATCGACGGCGAGCGTCGAATCCGGATTCGTCGTCCCGATGCCGACGTCGCCGGTGCTGGCAATGGAAATGCCATTGTTGTAGGTTCCGTCATCATAGGTGCGTAAATTGAGTTGGGTACTACCGGACCTACCGCTGGTAAGTGCGTCAATGTATGCCTGTGCATTACTGAGCATGTACACATCGACTCCAGCCGCATTGGTAGTGCCGGAAAGAGGAGAGCTGGTACCGGAGTTGTACCCGACCGTGAGGGTTTCGTTCGGCGCCTTCGTCCCGATGCCGACGTCGCCGGTTGTCGTGACAACAACCCTCTCCACATCCGCGGTTTGGTCGAATATGAAAAAGTTGCTCTCGCCCACAATCGTGTTTCCACTGCTGCCAACGCCAATGTTAAATTGCTGACCGGCATTATTGATCATATCCAGGCCATTGACGCCACCAGCAGTTCCCGAGCTGCCGCCTTGAACTGTGACAGCCTGCGTCCAATCAGCACTGGAGTAAAGAGAGAGAAGAGTTGCTGGGCTTGCCGTCCCGATGCCGACATTCCCGGTGCCGGTAATGAGGGCGTAGCCGCCGCTGCTGTTGGTGAAATACCCGCCCGCGCCGCTTGCGCTTGCATCGGAGCCGTAAACGCCGTAGGTCGTCCCGGTCGTTGCGCTCGCAACGCCATAAACGCCGGTCCCGCCGGTGCTGCTGCTCGATCCCTACACCCCATAGGTCGCAGCGCTGCCCCCGGTATCCGTTCCCTCCACGCCATAAAGCCCGCCGGTGCCGTAGATGCCGATGCCGCCGGTGCTGCTCGTCGCCGTGCCGCTGACGCCATAGACCGTGCCACTTGTATAAGTCTCGGTCCCTCCGACCCCCGTGCCGCCGGTCGCCGAATTTGCGCCAGAAATCACCGCGTTG
>DATJUL010000374.1:0-8338 GCA_035502295.1 Allostellaceae bacterium
GGCGAGCACGTCCTGGGTGTCGATGCCGAGGCGATCGAAGATCAGCGACAGTTCGTTCATCAAGGCAATATTCAGGTCGCGCTGCGTGTTCTCGATGACCTTCGCGGCCTCCGCGACCTTGATCGACGGTGCGCGGTGAACGCCGGCGGTCACTGCGGCGCCGTAGGTCTCGGCGATGACCTCCAGCGTGGCCGCATCCTGGGCGGACACCACCTTGCGGATCGTTTCGAAGCGATGCTGCCGGTCGCCCGGGTTGATGCGCTCGGGCGAGTAGCCGACGGTGAAATCCACGCCGGCCTTGAGGGCGGAGGCGGCCTCCAGCGCCGGCACGCAAGCCTCCTCCGTGGCGCCCGGATAGACTGTCGATTCGTAGACCACGATGGCGCCGGGGCTCAGGGCGCCGCCCACGGTGCCCGACGCGGCCAGCAGCATCGACAGATCGGGCCCGCGGCGTTCATCGATCGGTGTCGGGACCGTGATGATGAAGAAGTCAGCTGCGCGCAGCTCCTCGGCCGCGCTCGTCAGCCGCAGTCCGGCCTGCGCGATGTCGGCGCCGGCGACCTCGCCGGTCCGGTCGACGCCGCGTTGCAAGTCGGCGATGCGGTCCCGGTCGATATCGAAGCCGATCACGGTGAACCCGGCGCGAGCAAAGCCGACCGCGACGGGAAGACCGACATAGCCGAGGCCGACGACGGCCAGCTTGCGACGATTGCCCATACAGGTTCGCCGATGCTATAGAGCGGGCAGAAAAGCGGGGTAGACCGGCGCGACCTTTTACGGCATCGGCTTCGGCAAGACAATCGCCCCGCGCAATGCTGTGGTGAGCGACCATCGGCGTCGCGCAATTTCCGTGACGAAAGGGATACGAGAGATACGGCCCGATGACCCCGATTCTCGTGACTGGCGCCGCAGGCTTTATCGGATTTCACCTCGCCGCAGCGCTGCTCGAACAAGGCCGGCCGGTCGTCGGTCTGGACAATCTCAACGACTATTACGACGTGACCCTCAAGGCAGCGCGGTTGCGCCGCCTTGAGGCACTGCCGGGGTTTGATTTCGCGCGCATCGATCTCGCCGACGAGGCGGGGATCGCCCGGTTGTTTGCCGAGCACCGGTTCGACATCGTCGTCAATCTGGCGGCGCAGGCCGGCGTCCGCTATTCGCTGGTGAACCCGCAGGCCTATGTGAAGAGCAACGTCGTCGGCTTCGTCAACATTCTCGAAGCGTGCCGCCGTCATCAGGTCGGTCACCTGATGTACGCCTCGTCGAGCTCGGTCTACGGCACTCTCACCCGGATGCCGTTTTCGGTGCATCAGAGCGTCGACCATCCGATCAGCGTCTATGCCGCCACCAAAAAGGCGGACGAGCTGCTGGCGCACACCTACAGCCACCTGTTCCAGCTGCCGACCACCGGCGTGCGCTTTTTCACCGTTTACGGCCCATGGGGTCGGCCCGACATGGCGATGTTCTTGTTCGCCCGGGCCATTCTCGCGGGCGAACCGATCGACGTGTTCAACCGCGGCGCGATGATGCGGGATTTCACCTACATCGACGACGTCATCGAGGGTCTGGTCCGCCTCGTCGACCGGCCGGCGGCGCCCGATCCGGCGTGGCGTACCGATCGTCCCGACCCCGCCACGAGCCTTGCCCCGTACCGCCTTTACAATATCGGCAATCACACGCCGGCGGCGCTGTTGCGCGTCATCGAGATTCTGGAAACCTGTCTCGGCCGCAAGGCGACGATGCGGCTCTTGCCGATGCAGCCGGGCGACGTGCCGGCGACCTTTGCCGACGTCAACGACTTGACGCGCGATGTCGGATTTTCGCCGGCGACGCCGATCGAGGTCGGGATCGAGCGCTTCGTGCGGTGGTATCGCGACTTCTACGGCACCTGATCTTACCGAGTCAGAAAGTCGCAAGAGCGTTAAGCCGATGGCGGCGCTGGCGGCGCCGTGGGCCTTCAGCCCACGGGCTTGACCGGTGGCGCGGGTGACGCCGCGGGCGATCCGCGCCGGGCGACGAACCTTCGGCAGGTCGAGCGCGCGCTATTTTGACGCGCCGGACCGGTACGGGCCTTGCAACGCGATCGGCGTGCCAGCGCCGAGGGGAGGTCCAAGCGTCATGAACGGAAATGGGGACAGGAAGAGCGGAACGCGGCGGCAGTTTCTGCGCGGCGCCGCCGCAGCCGGCGGAGCCGCCATCGGATCCGGCGCGCTGCGCGGATTTCCGACCGTCTGGGCGCAGAATATCAAGGACGTTACGCTGACCGTAATTGGCGGCTCCTATGAATGCATCAAGCAAATTGCCGATCAATCCACCAAAGATCTCGGCTTCAAGGTGGTGATGCAGGCGCTCGACCCGGCAACGCAGCTCCAGCGGATCCTGACGCAGCCGAAAAGCTTTGACATCAATTACAGCGACAATTCGACGATCACCTATTTGCAAGGCAAGGGGGTGGTGAAGCCGGTCAACGTCAAGGACTATAAGCTGTGGGACAAGACGCTGCCCATGTTCACCGAAGGAAAGCGCCCCAACGGCGAACCGGTTTCGGCCGAGGGAGGCTCGCCGCTGATCAGCGGGTTCTGGGAGAGCCCGAGCGCCAAAAAGTTTGCCGACAAGCCGACCGACTGGCTGACCATGGTGCCGTCGCTGTTCAATGCCGACACGTTGGGGGTGCGGCCGGATTTGGTGGGCGGCGAGAACGTGGTGACGAGCTGGAAGGATTTGCTCGATCCGAAATACAAGGGCAAGACGGCGCTCGTCGATCAGGCAACGATCGGCATCATGGACGTGGCGATGGCCTTGCAGGCGCGCGGCGACATCAAATACCGCAACATGGGCAACATGACCCGCGCCGAGATCGACAAGACCATCGACATCATCACAAAGATCAAAAAATCGGGCCAGTTCCGCGCGTTCTGGACGAATTTCGACGAGTCGGTCAATTTGATGGCCTCGGGTGAAGTGGTGGTCCAGTCGATGTGGTCGCCGGCGGTGACCGCCGTCCGCGCGCGCGGCATCCCGTGCTATTACGCGCCGCTGAAGGAGGGATATCGCGGCTGGTTTACCGGGCTGACGCCGATGGCGCATTTGAGCGGGCTGAAGCACGACGCGGCGATCGAATACATCAATTGGATCAATGCCGGCTGGCAGGGCGGCTTTATCGCCAAGCAGGGCTACTATTCGCCGGTGCCGGAAACCGCGAAGAAGTTCCTCACCCAGGCGGAATGGGACTACTGGTACGAGGGCAAGCCGGCGGCGACCGAGATCAAGGATCCGTTCGGCAACCTGATCGACAAGGTCGGCGCCGTGCGCGACGGCGGCTCGATGGCGCAACGCATCGATCACATTGCCTGCTGGAACACGGTGATGGCCGAGGACCGTTATCTGACCCGCCGCTGGCTTGGGTTCATCGCTGCCTGACGACCACCCCTCGCGCTGTGCCGGCCGGCGCCGGGGCGCACCGGCGCGGCCGTTGTCACAGAGGTATGGCTCCGCATGAAACTGCCGCCGTCGCTCATTTCCTGGCTGCAAGTCGGCCCGCTGACCCTGGTGCTGCTGCTGTTCTTCGGCGCGCCGATGATCGTCGTGTTGATCGTCAGCTTCTTTGATTATCAGCAGGTGTCGATCATCCCCACCTTCATTTTGGACAATTATCAGGAGGTCTTCACCTCCAACCTCACGCTCGAGCTCTATCTGAGCACCCTCAGGTTCGCGGTCGTCGTGTGGGCGGTGACGCTGGTGATCGGCTTCGCACTGGCCAACTTCCTGGTATTTCACATCCGCAGCCTGATCGTGAAACTTGGCCTGTTTGCCCTCGTATCGATCCCGTTCTGGACCTCCAACATCATCCGCATGATCGCCTGGATCCCGTTTCTGGGGCGCGACGGGCTGGTCAACTCGACGCTGCTGGACGCGCACCTGATCCCGCATCCGCTGACCTTCCTGTTGTTCTCCCGCTTCGCGGTCGATGTCTCCTATGTTCATCTGTTCACGCTGTTCATGGTGGTGCCGATCTTCAATTCGATGGTGCGCATCGACCCGGCGCTGATCGAGGCGGCCCGGGACGCCGGCGCGTCGCGCTGGAAAATCCTGCGCGAGATCGTGATCCCGCTGTCGAAGAGCGGCATGGCGCTCGGCACGATCTTCGTCATCACGCAGGTGATGGGCGACTTTTTCGTCGTGCAAGTGATGAGCGGCGGCCAGAGCGCCTCGGTCGTCTCCGCGCTGCAGCAGGAGATCAGCGCCATGCAATATCCGCCCGCCGCGGCGAGCGCCGTGGTCCTCGTGGTCGTCGTGCTGTTGATGGTGGCCGCGGTACTGCGGGTCGTCGATGTGCGCAAGGAACTGGCCGCCTGAGGAGCATCGAATGCGCCTTTCCCTCCCCGGCAATCGGCCCTGGACCTTCTACGCACTCGCCGCGTTCTTCGCGCTCTACGTTGCGTTTGTGTACGGGCCGATGGCGGTGATCTACGTCCTGTCGTTTCAGGGCCGCGACGGGGGCATGACGTTCCCGCTGATGGGCATGTCGACCCACTGGTTCTACATGCTGTTGACCGGCGGCAACCGCGCCGTCGACATCCCCGGCGCGTTCCGCCGTTCGATCATCCTCGCGGTTGCGGTCGGGGCATTGACGGTGGTGATGTGCGTGGCGGCGGGGCTCGGCTTCCGCCGCCGCTTTCCCGGATCGGGCTTCGTCTTCTACATGGCAATCGCCAGTCTGGTGTTGCCGGGCCTGTTTGTCGGGCTTGGCGTTTCGCTGATCTTTCAGTTGCTCGGGTGGACGACCGACTGGCGGGTGTCCGGCCTCTTCACCCAGCTTACCTGGACGCTGCCGTTTGGCCTCTTGATCATGATCTCGGTGATCGGCCGGTTCAACCGTTCCTGGGAGGAAGCCGCGACGGACCTCGGCGCTACCGCCTGGAAGCGCACCCGCGAGATCACCTTGCCGATCCTGCTGCCCGGCATCATCGGGGTGGCGCTGTTCGGCTTCACCCTCTCTTACGACGAGTTCCCACGCACCGTGCTGACCGCAGGCAGCGTCAACACCCTGCCGCTGGAGATCTGGGCGATGACGACGAATGTCACCTCCCCTGCGCTCTACGCCGTCGGTACGGTGACGACGGCGGTGTCGTTTGTCGTCATCACGCTCGCCCTCGGCTCGATCGCGCTGATCCAGCGGCGCCGCTCGCGCCGCGCTGCGGCCGCCGCGGCCGAGTGACTGCAACGGAGAGCCTGTATGGCCGCGTCCATCGCCAACGGCAAGATCGAACTGATCAACGTCACCAAGCGCTACGCCCCCGGCGCGCGGCCGGCGGTCGCCAGTCTCGACCTGACGGTCGACGACGGTACCTATCTCTGTCTGCTCGGCCCGAGCGGCTGCGGCAAAACGACGATCCTGCGCATGATCGCGGGCCACGAGACGCCGAGCGAGGGTCAGGTGCTGATCGGCGGGCGCAACGTTGTCGGCCTGCCGCCGCTCGAGCGCGGCACTGCGATGATGTTCCAAAGTTATGCGCTGTTCCCGCATCGCAGCGTGCTCGACAATGTCGCCTTCGCCTTGAAGATGCGCGGGATGGGCAAGGCGACGCGCCATGCGAAGGCGCGCGAACTGCTCGAGAAGGTGCGGCTGGAAGGGTTCGCCCTGCGGCTTCCGTCGGAGTTGTCCGGCGGCCAGCAGCAGCGCGTCGCGCTTGCCCGCGCATTGATCACCAACCCGCGGGTATTGCTGCTCGATGAGCCACTGTCGGCGCTCGACGAGTTTCTGCGCCTGCAGATGCGTGGCGAGTTGCGGCGGATCCAGCGTGAGCTGGGCATCACCTTCGTCCATGTCACCCACACGCAGCTCGAGGCGATCGGCGTCGCCGACATCGTCGTGGTTATGGATCTGGGCAAGATCGAACAGGCGGCATCGGCCCGCGACATCTTTCTGGCCCCCCGCACCGCCTATGTGGCGCGTTTCATGGGCGGGCAGAACGTGCTTTCGGGCAGGATCGATCGCGTCGTTGACGGTTGCGCCATCGCCGTCTCCGGGATCGGTGCGCGGGTCGAGATACCGCTCGACGGCGCGCATGCCGCGCCCGGGGACCCCATCTTCGTGGCGGTGCGCCGCGATCGCATCTCGGTGCGCCGACCGAAGCTGGGCGAGGCGCGACGCGATCCGCTCAACAGCATCGGCGGCGAGATCCATGCGATCGAGAACCAGGGGTCATGGGTCAAGGTCACGCTCGACCTCGGCGACGACGGCGAATTCGTCGCCAACCTTCCCGAAAAGGATTACTTCGCCGATCCCATCGACATCGGCGAGCGCGCGGTCGCGAGTTGGCAACCGGGCGACGTCCGCTTGCTGGAGGATGGCCGCGCGGCGACGACGGGTGCTGCGCCGATACGAGTCCCGGCCGTCGCCGTCTACTAATATAGGGAAATCTCCGCTGATTTGCTCACACCGTCATCGCGAGGAGCGGAGCGACGAAGCAATCCCGATCAGAGTCGGAACCATGGCACGAGATTGCTTCGCTGCGCTCGCAATGACAGGGTTATTGTGTGCCGATCGGTGAGAGTCTGCTTAGCGTTGGAGAACGCTGATGACCGACGCCTACCAAAGCAAAGGCTACGGGGCGATTGAAATCGGTTTTGGCGCGCGGCTGGGCATTCTGGTCGTCGACTTTCAGAAAGGGTTCACCGATCCGCGCTTCAAGCTGGCGGGGAGCCCGCTGATCGAAGCCGCGGTGGCGCGGACCGCCGACCTCGTCGCAGCGGCGCATACAAGCGGTCTGCCCGTCGCCGCGTGCAGCGTCGGCCATCCGAAAGGCGCTTCCCCGCATCATTGGAAAAACGACATGGTGCTCGACGAACTGATCGAGGGGACCGAGGCACTCGCGCTCGACCCGCGGATCGTCGCGGCCGGCGTCGATTATCCCTTCATCAAAACCGGCGCATCGGCGTTTTTCGGCAGCTCGCTTGCCGGTTTCTTTCAACGGCACGGCGTGGACACGGTCTGCATAACCGGGTGCGTCACCTCGGGCTGCGTGCGCGCTTCGGTCGTCGACTCGTTCCAATACGGGTTCCGCACGATCCTGGTCGAAGATTGCTGCGGCGACCAGGAGAGGCAGCCGCATCTCGACACGCTGCGCGACGTCGGTCGGCGCTACGCAGACATCCGTTCGGCCGACGAGGTAATGCGCCATATCATGGCGAACGAGCCATAAGCCGGGGTTACCGTTGTGGGTGCGGTTACGCGGCGCGGGCGAGCCGGGCGCTGCGGCTGTTCATCAGCGGCTGGATGCGCTGCCCGAACTGCTCCATGCCGATCAGGAAATCGTCGAAGGTCAGCATCAATCCCTTGGTGCCTGGCAGGGCCGCCGCCTCGTCGAGCATGCGCGCGACCGAGGCGTAGGAGCCGACCAGCGTTCCCATGTTGAAGTTGATGGCGCCTTCGGGCACGACGATCGATTTCGCCGTCGAACCCTCCGTCGCATTCGGATCGGCCCCGGCCTGGTCGGCCATCCAGGCCAGCGCCGTCGTATCGACGCCGTCGGTATAGTGGCGCCACTTCGCCATCGCCGCGTCGTCAGTTTCGTCGGCGATCACCATTAACAGCACATAGGTGCCGACATCGCGCCCGCTGCGTGAGGCCGCCGATACCATCCGCTGATTGGTCGGGGCGTGCGCGGTCGGCGTATTGACGCCCGACCCGATGACGAAATTATAGTCGCCGTATTCCGCGCCGAACTGCATGCCGCGCTCGCTCTGGCCGGCGCAGACGATCTTGACCGGCGCGCTCGGCCGCGGGCTGAGCCGGCAATCGTCCATCCGGAAGAAATCCCCCTTGAAGTCGGACTGGCCCGTTTCCCACAATTCGCGCATGACCCGCACATATTCGGTGCTGTATTCGTAGCGCCGGGCGAAATGTTCCTCCCCCGGCCACAGCCCCATCTGCTCATATTCGGCCTTGGCCCATCCGGAGACGATGTTGACGCCGAACCGGCCCGGCGCGATCGAGTCGATCGTCGAGGCCATGCGCGCGACAATCGCCGGCGGGATCGTCAACACCGCGACCGAGGCATAGAGCTTGATGCGCTCCGTCACCGCCGCGAGGCCGGCCATCAACGTGAACGATTCCAGATTGTGGTCCCAGAACTCGCTCGTCCCGCCGAACCCGCGCAGCTTGATCATCGACAGGGCGAAGTCGAGATCATAGCGCTCCGCCCGCTGCACGATCTCGCGATTAAGCTCGAACGTCGGCATGTATTGCGGCGAGGTCGTCGAGATCAGCCACCCGTTGTTGCCGATCGGGATGAAAACGCCGATGTCCATGATGACCCTCCTGGCGGCCGCGCGA
>DATJUL010000375.1:0-2517 GCA_035502295.1 Allostellaceae bacterium
GGCCGTATCGAACTCAAGGCGCGCGCCGACAGCGCCGTCGCGCCCGGCATGGTGTTCATCCCGTTCTGCTACGCCGAGGCGGCCGCCAACATATTGACCAACCCGCAGCTCGACCCGTTCGGCAAGATCCCGGAATACAAATTCTGCGCCGCCCGCGTCGAGCCGCTCGCCGCGCAGCAGCAGGCGGCGGAGTAGACGGGTCGGACTGCGCCCGCCCGGTCATCGCCGGGGGTGCGCCGGCGGCCGGGTTTTGCCACAATGGGCCGATGGCCGAGGTGAACGAGAGAACGGGAGGAGCGCTGCCGTCAGGCTTATGCCTGGTGACCGGCGCGACCGGGTTTGTCGGCGCCGCGGTGGCGCGCGCTCTCGTCAACAGCGGCCAACGGGTGCGCGTGCTGGCGCGGCCGCGCGGCGACCGCCGCAACCTCGACGGGCTGCCGGTCGACATCGCCGAGGGCGCGCTCGACGCACCGGCGACGCTCGCCCCTGCCGTCCGGGACTGCCGCTATCTGTTTCATGTCGCAGCCGATTACCGGTTGTGGGTGCCGGACCCCGACGCGATGTTCCGGATCAATGTCGTGGGCACGCGGCAGTTGATGCTGGCGGCGCTGGCGGCAGGCGTCGAACGCATCGTCTACACCAGCAGCGTCGCGGTCCTCGGCATCGTCAAGGGCGGCATCGCCGACGAGGCGACGCCGAGCCGCGCCGCCGACATGATCGGCCCCTACAAGCTGTCTAAATTCCAGGCCGAGCTGGCGGTGCGCGAGCTGATCGAGGAAGCGGGCCTGCCGGCGGTCATCGTCAACCCGTCGACGCCGATCGGCCCCGGCGACGTAAAGCCGACCCCGACCGGCCGCATCATCGTCGCGGCGGCGCGCGGCCGCATCCCGGCGTTTGTCGATACCGGCCTCAACGTCGCGCATGTCGATGACGTGGCGCTGGGGCATCTGCTGGCAGCCCGCGCCGGGCAGATCGGCCGGGGCTATATTCTCGGTGGCGAGAACATGAGCCTCGCCGACATCCTCGGCGAGGTGGCGCGGGTCACCGGGCGCCGCCCGTCGCCGGTGAAGCTGCCGCATGCTGCGGCACTGCCGCTCGCGGCCGGCGCCGAGGCCATGGCGCGGCTGACCGGGCGGCCGCCGCTCGCCACGCTCGATGCGGTGCGCATGGCGAAGAAGAAGATGTTCTTCTCCTCGGCCCGCGCGATCGACGAATTGGGCTACGCGCCGCGGCCGGCGCGCGAGGCGATCGCCGACGCCGTCGCATGGTTCAAGGCCAACGGTTACGTGCGATGACGACCGCGCTCGATGCCCGCCCGGCCGGCGATCCCGCCGCGGTCGAAGCGCCCTCGGGCAAGGGGCGCGGCGACGAGAACTTCCCGGTCGGGTCGTGGCTGATCCGCCGCGATCTGCGCGTCCATGTCCACGCCTTCTATCGCTTTGCGCGCCACGCCGACGACATCGCCGACAGCCCGGTGCTGGCCGCTTCCGACAAGGTGCGCCGGCTCGACCGCATGGCGGCGGTGCTCGACGCCGCGGCGGGCGCCTCCGATGCCGAGTCGCCGGCCGCCGCGGCGATGCGCCGGAGCCTTGCCGAAACCGGCGTCGCCGCGCAGCATTGCCACGATGTGCTGCGCGCCTTCCGTCAGGACGCGACAAAGCTGCGCTACCGCGACTGGGACGATCTGATGGACTATTGCCGCTATTCGGCCGCGCCGGTCGGGCGGCAGCTGCTCGACCTGCACGGCGAGAGCCGCGCCGCCTGGCTGCCGTCGGACGCGCTGTGCAGCGCCCTGCAGGTCCTCAATCATCTGCAGGATTGCGCCGTCGATTACCGCAGCCTCGACCGCGTCTACGTGCCGCTGGCCGACTTCGATCGGCAGGGGCTGACGGTCGCTGCGTTGGCCGAGCCGGCCGCAAGTCCGGCGTTTCGCCGCGTTCTCGACGGTCTGCTCGACCGGACCGATTGCCTCATCGCCACGGCGGGCGGGTTGCCGCCGCGCGTCGCGGCGACCGGTCTGCGCCGGGAGTCGGCGACGATCGTCGCGCTGGCCGCGCGTCTGGCGCGACGGTTGCGCCGCGGCGATCCGCTGGCCCGGCGTGTCAAGCTCGGCCCGGGAGATTTTGCGGCTGCCTTTCTCGTCGGCATTCTCGCCCGGCGGCGATGAGCGAACAGGTCGCCGACGGCGTCGGGTCGATCCCCGACGACAGCGCGTTGCGCGAGGCGATTCGCCGGAAGGTCGAAGCGGCGGGGACCTCGTTCTATTGGGCGATGCGGGTGGTGCCGCGCGAGCGGCGCAACGGCATGTATGCGGTCTATGCCTTCTGCCGCGACGTCGACGACATCGCCGACGATCTCGCGATGCCGCCCGCCGCCAAGCTCGCGGCGCTGGCTGACTGGCATGGCGAAATCGACGCGCTCTATGCCGGTGCGCCGCGCCGTCTCGTCACCCGCGCGCTGGAAGAGCCGGTTGCGCGCTATCGGCTGCGCCAGAGCGATTTCCACGCCGTCATCGAC
>DATJUL010000376.1:0-5268 GCA_035502295.1 Allostellaceae bacterium
CGAGATCGGCCGCGCCGACCGGCTGTTCGAGCGCCTCTATGCGCTGGTCGATCGTGCCAACCGCACCCGCGCCCGCGCCGCGCCGATGATGGAGGCGCTGGGCGGCGCGGCGATCGCGCTGGTCATTTATTACGGCGGGCACGAAGTGATCTTCGGGGCGCGCACGCCGGGGGCGTTCTTCTCGTTCATCACGGCGCTGCTCTTGGCCTATCAGCCGGTCAAGAGCCTGGCGACGCTGAATGCCTCGTTGCAGGAGGGGCTGGCGGCGGCGCAGCGGGTGTTCGATGTGCTCGACATCGAGCCCGCGATCCGCGACCGGCCCGGCGCGCCGCATTTGCACATAGCGGGCGGCGAGGTGCGGCTCCTGCAGGTGCGGTTCGGCTACCATCCGGGGACCGTGGCGCTCGACGACATCTCGCTGACCGTGCCGGCCGGCAGCACGGTGGCGCTGGTCGGCCCGTCCGGTGCCGGAAAATCCACGCTCCTCAACCTGATCCCGCGCTTCTACGATGTCGATGCCGGCCGTATCGAGATCGACGGGCAGGAGATCGGCGCTGTCACGCTGGCCTCGCTGCGCGGGGCGATCGCGCTGGTGTCGCAGGAGGTCAGCCTGTTCGACGACACGGTGCGGGCCAACATCGCCTATGGCCGGTTCGGCGCGTCGGACGAGGAGATCGAAGCCGCGGCCGCGGCGGCCGGCGCCGACGGTTTCATCCGCGAATTGCCGCGGGGCTACGACACGCTGGTCGGCGAGCACGGCATCCGGGTTTCGGGCGGCCAGCGGCAGCGCATCACGATCGCCCGTGCCATGCTGAAGGATGCACCGATCCTGCTGCTCGACGAGGCGACCTCGGCGCTCGACACGCAATCCGAACGGCAGGTGCAGGCGGCGCTCGGGCAGCTGATGCGCGGCCGCACGACGATCGTCATCGCGCACCGCCTGTCGACCGTGGTCGGCGCCGATCTGATCTGCGTCATGGAGCGCGGCCGCATCGTCGAGACCGGCCGCCACGCCGAACTGCTGGCGTCGGGCGGGATCTATGCGCGGCTCTATCGCACCCAGTTCGCGGGCTCCCGCGAGGCCGCCGAGCGCCTGCCGGAAGCCGCCGAGGCCGAGGGCGCATGAAGGCGCCGGGCCGCTGGCGACGCCGCATTCTGCGCAGCACTCGCCTGCGCCGCCTCGTGTGTTGGGGTATCGCCCTCTATATCCGCCTCGTCTATTTCACCAACCGGTGGAGCGTCGCGGGCGGTGACATCCCGCGCCGGCTGCGCGCCGAGGGACAGAGCTTTATCGGCGCCTTCTGGCACGGGCGCATGCTGATGATCCCGATGGTATGGCGGCGGCTGGCGCCAATGCACATTCTGATTTCGGCGCATCGCGACGGCCGCATCATCGCCGACGCGGTCGGCCATTTCGGCGTCGGCTCGATCACCGGGTCGACCCGCCGCGGCGGCTCGACGGCGCTGCGCGCGATGCTGAACCGCCTCGCCGCGGGCGAATGCGTCGGCATCACCCCGGATGGGCCGCGCGGGCCGGCGATGGTCGCCAGCGCCGGCATCGTCAACCTGGCGCGGCTGGCAGGCGTGCCGATCGTGCCAGTCGCCTACGCGACGAGCCGACGCCGCATCCTCGGCAGCTGGGACCGCTTCCATCTGGCATTGCCGTTCGGCCGCGGCGTTTTCCTGATCGGCGAACCGATCGCGGTCGCCCGCGATCTCGAACCGGCCGACCTCGAAGACGCACGGCGCCGCGTCGAGCGGTGTCTCAACGCGCTGACCGCAGAGGCCGACCGCCGCGTCGGCCACACCGCCGCGACGGCTGCCAGCCCGGACCCGCCGGTCGGTAGCGAGGGCCGCGCCCGGGCCGAGGATCCGGGCGACGACGGCGACGGCTTCTTGGCCGACCCGGCCGAAACCGGTCGTGCCCGCGTGCCGTGATCGGGCGCCGGCACATGTCGCGGTCACTGCCTCTGCTCTATCGCGCGCTGACGTGGGCGGCGGCGCCGCTGGTGCGGCGCTACGTGATGCGGCGGTGTCGGCGCGGCAAGGAAGACCCCGGCCGGCTGTCCGAGCGCTTCGGCATCGCCGGCGCCGCGCGGCCGGATGGACCGGTCATCTGGGTGCATGCGGCGAGCGTCGGCGAAGCGCAATCGGTGCTGGCGCTGGCCGGGCATATCCTCGCCGAGCGGCCGGCGCTCAACCTGTTGCTGACGACCGGCACGGTGGCCTCGGCCCGGCTGCTGACCGGCCGACTGCCGCCGCGGGCGCGCCATCAATTCGTGCCGCTCGACGTGCCGCGCGCCGTGGCGCGATTTCTCGACCACTGGCATCCCGATCTGGCGATCTGGATCGAATCCGAATTGTGGCCCAACCTCGTGCTCGAAGCGCGCCGCCGCGGCATGCCGATGCTGCTGGTGAACGGCCGGTTGTCGGCCGGCTCGTCGGCGCGCTGGCGCCTGCTGCCGGGCCTGATCCGGCCGGTATTGCGCGCCTTTGCGCTGGTGCTGGCGCAGGACGCGGTTCAGGCGGCGCGGTTTCGCGCGCTCGGCGCCAGGGAGGTCGCGAGCGTCGGCGATCTCAAGGCCGCTTCCCTGCCGCTCGCCGCCGATCCCGCGGCGCTGGCGGCATTGCGCAGCCAGATCGGCGACCGACCGGTGTGGCTCGCGGCGAGCACGCATGCGGGCGAGGAGGAAGCGGTCGCCGCTGCCCATGCAGCCGTCATCCGCGATCATCCGGGCCTCTTGACGATCATCGCGCCGCGCCACCCGGCGCGCGGCCCGGCCATCGCCGCCATGCTGCGCGCCCGCTTCCTGCGCCCCGCGCGGCGCGCCGCGGGCGAGCCGATCACCGCCGACAGCGCCATCTACCTCGCCGACACGCTGGGCGAGCTCGGGCTGTTTTTCCGGCTTGTCGAGATCGCTTTTATCGGTGGCTCGCTGGTTGCCAAGGGCGGCCACAACCCGTTCGAGGCGGCGCGGCTCGGCTGCGTCGTGCTGCACGGGCCGGACATGACGAATTGCGCGGCGATGGCGCAGGCTCTCGACGATACCGGCGCGGCCGTGCCGGTCGGCGACCCTGAAAGCCTTGCCGCCGCGGTATCGCGGCTGCTTGCCGACCCGGCCGAGTGCGCCGAGCGCGCCGCGGCGGCGGCGCGGGTCGCGAGCGAGGGCGACGGCGTGCTGACAGCCGTGCTGACGCGCCTCGCGCCGTTTCTCGACCGCCTGGCGCCGCTGGTGCCGGCAGCAGCCGGCGCTCCGGGATCATGCCGCGAACCCGCCGAGGCGGCGACGGACGCCGCGGTGAGGGCGGATGCGCGCGCCTGAATTCTGGGCCGCGCCGCCCGGCGTCGCGGCGCGGCTGCTGGCGCCCCTTGCCGCCTTGTGGGGCGTCGCGGCGCATCGCCGCCAGCGCGGAGCGGGGCGCGGCGCGCGCGTCCCGGTGCCGGTGGCGTGTGTCGGCAACCTGGTGGCCGGCGGCGCGGGGAAGACCCCGGTCGTCTTGTCGCTGGCCGCGCTGGCCGCCGCGCGCGGCGTCCGCGCGCAGGTCGTGACGCGCGGCTACGGCGGCCGCCTCGCGGGGCCGCTATGCGTCGATTCGGCGTGCCATGACGCGGCGATGGTCGGCGACGAGGCCTTGCTCCTCGCCGCCGCGGCGCCGTGCTGGCTGGCGCGCAACCGCGCGGCCGGGGTCCGCGCCGCGGCCGATGCCGGCGCCGAACTCGTGCTGCTTGACGACGGTTTTCAGGACCCGGCAATCGCGAAAGACCTGTCGCTGCTGGTTATCGACGCCGCGTACGGGTTCGGCAACTTCCGCCTGATCCCCGCGGGGCCATTGCGCGAGCCTGTCGCCGCCGGCCTCGCCCGCGCCGACGCGATCGTGCTGATCGGCCCTGGCGAACCGCCGCCGGCGGTGCGGGCGTCCGGCCTGCCGATCCTGCGCGCGCAGCTGCAGCCGCTGCATGGCGAGCGCTTTGCCGGCGCGCGGGTCATCGCGTTTGCCGGGATCGGCCGGCCGGAAAAATTCTTTGCGGGCCTCGCCGCGCTCGGCGCCACCCTCGCCGCCGCCCATCCGTTTCCCGACCATCACCGCTATCGCCCGGCGGAACTGGATCGGCTGCGGCGCGAGGCCGCCGCAGCCGATGCCCGTCTCGTGACGACGGCGAAAGACCGGGTGCGGTTGCCGGCGGCGCTGCGCACCGGCATCGAGACGCTGGATATCGAGCTCCGCTGGGACGATCCGGCGATGATCATCGGAATGCTGTCGCGCCTGTCGCCTGCGCTGTCCGATGGATACGACCGACGCGCCGCTGGCGGCTGAGCCGCGCGCGCCGGCCGCGGCCTGGAGACACCGCATCGAAGCGGCCGCCGCCGGGCTGTTTTTCGCGGCGATGCGCGCCCTGCCGCTCGGCCTCGCCTCGGCCGCGGGCGGCGCGCTGGCGCGGCTCATCGGCCCGCACCTCCCGATCTCCGGCCGCGCCCGGCGCAATCTGGCACAAGCATTGCCCGAACTTGCCGCGAAGGAGCGGCGCCGCGTCATCGCCGCGATGTGGGACAATCTCGGCCGGGTCGCCGCGGAATATCCGCATCTCGCGCGGATCGACGTGTTCGCGGCGCCGGGCCGCGTCGCGGTCGCCGGCCTCGGCCATCTCGAAGCGGCGCTTGCGGCGGGCCGCCAGGTCATCATGTTCGGCGGCCATCTCGGCAATTGGGAATTGGCGCCGCTCGCGGCCAGGCAATACGGCCTCGCCATGACGCATTTCTACCGCGCCGCCAACAACCCGCTGGTCGATCGCATGATCGCGCGCTGTCGCGGCGGCGGTGACTTCGCGCCGAAGGGCGCCGCCGGCTCGCGCCGCGCCTTCGCGGCGTTGCGGCGCGGCGGCCATCTCGCGATGCTGGTCGACCAGAAGCTCAACGACGGCATCGCCGTGCCGTTTTTCGGGCGCCCGGCGATGACCGCGCCGGCGCTGGCGCTCTTGGCGCTGCATTTCGATTGCGTCGTATTGCCGGTGCGGGTCGAGCGCCGGCGCGGCGCCCGGTTCCGGCTGACCGTCCATCCGCCGCTGCCGGTGCCGCGCTCGGGCGATCGCGCCGGCGATGTCGCGGCGCTGATGACACAAGTCAATCGCACGCTCGAAGCGTGGATCCGCGAGCGGCCCGAGCAATGGTTCTGGCTGCATCGCCGCTGGCCCGATTGACGCCGCCTGCGGCATTGGACATCGTTCGCCGAGCAGGAAGCAGGAGGGGCGATGCGGGTCAGCATTCTCGA
>DATJUL010000377.1:0-19815 GCA_035502295.1 Allostellaceae bacterium
GATCGCCGCGACCACATCGTCAAACGCGAACAGCCCCGCTTCCTCGGCCAGATGGGCGTGAAATACAACCTGGAACAACAGATCGCCCAGTTCGTCCTTCAAGGCCGGCATGTCGCCGCGCTCGATTGCATCGGCGACCTCGTAGGCCTCCTCGATCGTATAGGGGGCGATCGTCGCGAAATTCTGCTCCTTGTCCCACGGGCAGCCGCGCGCGGGATCGCGCAGCCGCGCCATGATCAGAAGGAGCCGGTCGATCGGGCGGTCGCTCATGTCAGCCGCTTCTGAAAGAAGATGCGCTGGTGGTCGGGCGGGTAATCGAGGCGGGCGAATTCCCGATAGCCGAACCGCGGATAAAAATCCGGCGCCTGGAACGAGAATGTGTCAACCCAAGCCGAATGGCAGCCGAACTCGCGGGCGTGCTGCTCCGCCGCGGCGATCAGCGCGCTGCCGACCCCGCCGCGGCGCAGATCGGCCTGCACCCACAGGTATTTGATGAACAGCCAGCCGGCATAGACGTGCGCGATCAGCCCGGCATGGATCTCCCGGGTTTCGCTACGCACGAACAGTCCGAAATGGGCGTAGCTCGGGTCGCGCAGGAACGGCGCACTATAGGCGCCCAGCGCCTTGCCAATAAAATCATCCTCGTGCGGGGATGGATTGTCCTCGAAACTGAGGTCGAGGCCCGGCCGCAGGTGCATCGCGGTTTCTCTCCCTACCCCTTGCCGTAGGGGGAATCTGGCGCGAACGGGCCGGATTCGATGACGACCTCGTCGATCGCGCCGGCGTAGCGGAAGACGCCGTGCCGCTCGCGCAACCCCCAATCGACCGGGGCGCGGCGGTCGAGACCGATATCGAGCCCTTCATGCATGCCGTTCATCAGGGTCGGCGACAGATCGCCCCACTCGCCGGGCACCTTGTCGAGCACGAGCCGGCCGCGGCCGCGCCGCCCGCCCAAAGCCTGATAGTCGAGCGCCGCGACATGCACGCCGGCGGCGACCGAGGGGCCGGCGAGCCCGCAGAACTCGCCAAAGCCGTTATAGGTCAGGCGCAGCCGCCCCTCCTCGATATAAATGACGAGGCCGCCGGTAACATCGCCGATCGCGACCAGCACGCCTGCCGCGCCGGCCGGGTGCCGCAGCCGCACCGCAATCGTGAAGTTGCGGTCGGCGACGAGCGGCGTTACGACGCCGCGGTGCACGGTCTGCGCCCCCGGCAGAAAGCGCCGCCGGCCCGAGGCGGGCGGCCGCCGGTCCGGCGGCAATTCGTTGTAGCGCTGCGTCGGGGTGCGGTTGTCGAGCGGATAAACCATGTTCTCCCAGGCCGCTCGATCAAAAGCCTCAACCAATTCCTCAAGTTTCTGCGGGTGCTGCCGCCGCAGGTCGATGCTCTCGGAGAAATCTTCCGAATGCGCGTGCAGGGTCCAATTGTCGAAATCGATCGCGTCGCCCCGCTTTTGCAACGACACGGCGACCCAGCCGTCGCGATAATACGCGCGGTTGGCCCAGCATTCGTAATACTGCTCGCGGCGCGGCGCCGGCGCGGCGGCGTCGCGCAACACCGGCGCGAAGCTCTGTCCCTGCATCTTCTGAGCCGGCCGGCCGTGCGAGCTGTCGAGCGGGTCGACGCCGGCCAGATCCAAGAGCGTCGGCATCACGTCGATGACATGCGCGAAGTGCGGGCGGATCGCGCCGCCGCCGTGCAACTGCTCGGGCCATGAAATGATGAACGAGACGCGCCGCCCGCCGCCGCCGGTGTAGGTCTTGTAGGACGGGAAGGGCGCGTTCGACACCTGCGCCCAGCCCATCGGATAGACGGCCGACGCGCGGCCGCTGCCGATCCAGCCTTGGCGCTCGACATCGGTCGCGGTCGGCAGGGCAGGGAGGCCGGCAAAGCGCCGGTTGAAATGAATGTTGCCGCCGGCGCCGGCCGAATTCGTGCCGCCATTATCGGACGAGAACACGATGATCGTGTTGTCGAGTTCGCCGAGGCGCTCAAGGAACGCGACGAGGCGACCGAGATTCTGGTCGGCGCAGTCGAGCATGGCCGCGTAGGTTTCCATGTGGCGGGCGAACAACGCCTTGTGCTCGGCCGGCAAATCGTCCCATGCCGGCACCAACGGGTCGCGCTCCGCCAGCCGCGTGCCGGGCGGCACGATGCCCAGCGCCGATTGCCGTTCGAGCCGCGCCGCACGCATCGCATCCCAGCCCGCATCGTAGCGGCCGCGATAGGTGGCGAGATCGGTTTCCTTCGCCTGCAACGGCCCGTGCACCGCATTGTTCGCGACATACAGAAAGAACGGCTGCGCCGGGTTCTGGTTGCGGATTTCGGCGAGGAAGCCGATCGCCTTGTCCATCCAGTCGTCGGTCGCGTAATAGCCCGGCGGATACTCGTCGATCGGTGCAACGATATTGTTGTACACGAGGCGGGCCGGGAAGAAATAGCTCGTCTCGCCTTCGAGAAAGCCGTAGAAGCGGTCGAAACCACGATAAGTCGGCCAGGTCTGGTTGGGCGCAGCGCCATTTGTCGAATTGTGCCATTTGCCGACCATGACCGTCGCATAACCGGCGGCGCGCAGCGTCTCCGCGATCGTCGGCGCGTCCAATGGGATGTCGCCGAAATAGCCGGGAAAGCCCGGGTTGTTGTTGGCGAGCCAGCCGGTCGCGACCGAATGCGCGTTGCGCCCGGTCAGCAGCGCGGCGCGCGCCGGCGAACAGATCGGATGCGTCGTGTAGTGGTTGAAGCGCAGGCCGCGCCCGGCCAGCGCGTCGATATTCGGCGTCGCGATTTCCGAGCCGTAACAGCCGATATCGGCCCAGCCCATGTCATCCATAAAGACGATGACGATGTTGGGCGCACCGGTGCGCGCGCGCAGCGGCGGCGTCCAATGCGGCTCGGACTCATCGCGCGTGCGCCCGATGCGGCCGGCAAAGCCGGGATACCCGCCCGGCGTTGGCACTTTATTGTCGGCCATGCGCGACTCCGCCCCTGCCTGTCTCTTTCCGGGGCGGCATCGTCGCTGGTACGCGGATCGCTGGCAACGAGGTTTTGTCGGGCAGCAACCCACGCCCGCCAGCGTGCGGTCATATATAGCATACGATCCGGATCAATGCAAGAACAAAAAGGGTATATCGTGCGATGGACCGCGCGGTTATCGCCGCGGCGATCTGCCTGAGGAGCAATGTTGTTGGGTGCGCGGCGACGGCTGGTGCCTGGCGTATCGCTGAGGCGCCGCGACGGCGAAAGCCGAATGTCGCATAATATATATTATGGAAAATAATCCATTCCAACAGGATCAATATGTTACGACTCGTTCCGCAACCGCTTTGTCATGAACACGCGACTGTAGCCGGCCTCCATGCCGCGGCCGGTCTCGACAAAGCCGAGCCGGCGGTAGAATGCGATGTTCTCGGTCATCGTCACGTGCGTATAGAGGCGCAACGCGGCAAGGCCCGACGGCGCGCCTCGCTCTCGGCAACGGCAATCAGCCGCCGCCCGATACCCTGACCCTGGCGGTCCGGCCGGACCGCGACGTTGTCGAGCAGCAGATGATCGGCGTGCGGCAGCAGCACGACGAGGCCGACGATCTCGCCCGCCGGTCCTTCGAGGACGCTGACCGCGCCCGCGGCGATCAGCGCGGCATAATTGTCGAGCATCGGCCCCGGCGGCTTGCCGATGCGCGGGAGGTAGACCGCATAGGCGTCGCGGACGATTGCCTCGACCGTGGCGCAATCTTGCGGACCGGCTTGGCGGATCGTCACGAGTCCGGCAGTTCAATCACGAGGCCGTCGCGACCGGGTTCGACGCCTTCCGGCAATTCTGCCGCCAGCTCGCGATAATCGAGGCTCTGATCCATGTGGACGAGCACGGCACGGCGCGGCCGGACCCGCGCGATCCAGGCCAGCGTTTTCGCCACATGGCTGTGCGTCGGATGCGGCTCGCGGCGCAGGCAATCGACGATCCACAGCTCAACACCATCGAGTATTCTGAATGCGTTATCGTCGAGAGCTGTGACATCGGTTGAATAAGCGAGCCCACCGATGCGAAACCCCAGGGTCGAGCTGTAGCCGTGGTCCTGCTGGAATGGCACGACCGGCATGCCGCCGGCGGCGAACGGCCCCGCGATCTCATGCGGCGTCAACGCCGGCCGGTAGAGCGGCTTGCCGGGGATCGGCGGCATGAAGGCATAAGCAAAGCGCTGCTTTGCCTCGGCCAGCGCGGCGGCCGTCGCGTAGAACGGGATAGCACGTCTAATCAATTCGTTGACCTTACGAATGTCATCTATTCCATGAAGATGATCGGCGTGCGCGTGGGTCAGCAGCACGGCATCGATGCGGGCGACACCGGCGTCCAGAAGTTGCTCCCGGAGATCGGGCGAGGTGTCGATCAGCAACACCCGGCCGCGGCTTTCGACGAGCAGCGAGCCGCGCCGCCGGCGGTTGCGGGAATCCTCCGGATCGCAACGACCCCAGTCCGGGCCGATCGCCGGCACGCCCCACGAAGCGCCGCAGCCGAGAACGGTGACCTTCATGCCGCTCTCGGCCGCTGCGCCTTGGCGAACAGGCGGAAGAAATTGTCTGTCGTCGCGGCGGCAAGCTCGGCCGGCGCGATGCCTTTGAGCGCGGCGACGGTGGAAGCTGTCGCCACGACATAGGCCGGCTCGTTGCGCCGGCCGCGATACGGCACCGGCGCCAGATAGGGCGCGTCGGTCTCGACGAGCAGCCGGTCGAGGGGTACGACGTCGCGCACGATCTCGCGCAGGTCGCCGGCATTCTTGAAGGTCACGATGCCGGATATCGAAATGTAGAAGCCGAGGTCGAGCGCCGCCTCGGCGAGCGCGTGGCCGCTCGAAAAGCAGTGCATGACGCCGGGCGGCGGCCGCTCCGCGCGCAGCATTTGCGCAACCTCGGCGTCGGCCTCGCGGGCGTGGATGACGAGCGGCAGGCCGGTCGCTTTCGCCGCCGCGATGTGGGCGCGGAAGACGCGCGCCTGGACGTCGCGCGGGCTCAGGTCGTAATGGAAATCGAGGCCGGTCTCGCCGATGCCGATGACGCGCGGATGCGCCGCCAGCGCCGCCAGCGCCGCCGCGGTCGTCGCGGCGTGGCCCGCCGCCTCGTGCGGGTGCACGCCGACCGAGCACCAGATGTCGGGGTCGCTGTCGGCGATCGCCCGCACGCCGGGAAACTCGTCAAGCCGGGTCGAAATCGTCAGCATCGTCGCGACCCCGGCGGCGCGGGCGCGCGCGACGATGGCATCGCGCTCGGCGGCGAAATCCGGGAAATCGAGATGGCAATGGCTGTCGACGAGCATGATGCTAAGACGCCGCCGCGTCGGTCTCGATAAAGCGCGGGAAGATGCCCTGCGGCGGCGGCAGCGCGCGGCCCGGCGCGAGCGGCGTCGCGAGATGGACGAACTGCCGGGCCGCCGCCGGAACCGCGAGCTGGTCGAGCAATCGCGCGGCCGATCCCGGCATAAACGGCTGCAACAGGATCGCCAGATGGCGCAACGTCTCGGCCAGCGTGTAGAGCACCGTGCGCATGCGCGGCGGATCGCTGCTGCGCAGTTCCCACGGCGCCTCGTCGTTGATGTGGCGGTCGGCCTCGGCGATGACCCGCCAAATCGCCTCCAGCGCCGGATGGAACGCCTCGTCGCCGATGTGCCCGCGCAGCTGGGGCAGAAGCCCGCGCGCCGCCGCGAGCAGCGCCTCGTCGGCCGCCGACATGGCGCCCGGCTGCGGCACCGCGCCGCCGCAATTGCGCTGGATCAGCACCAGCACGCGCTGCGCCAGATTGCCGATGCCGTTGGCCAGATCGCCGTTAATGCGGCCGACGACAGCACGATGCGAAAAGTCGCCGTCATTGCCGAACGGCAATTCGCGCAGCAGGAAATAGCGCGCCGGATCGACGCCGTAACGGCCGACCAGCGCCTCGGGCGGGATGCCGTTGCCGAGCGACTTCGACATCTTCTGCCCCTCGATCGTCCACCAGCCGTGCGCGAAGACGCGGCGCGGCGGATCGAGGCCGGCGGCCATCAGAAAGGCCGGCCAATAGACCGCGTGAAAGCGCACGATATCTTTACCTACAACATGAACATCGGCCGGCCAAAACGTTGAATAATCGCCGTTCATATCCGGGTAACCGAGCGCGGTTATGTAGTTGATCAGCGCGTCGAGCCAGACATAGACGACGTGGCCGGGATGCTCCGGCACCGGGATGCCCCAGCTGACGCTGGTGCGCGACACCGAGAGGTCCTTGAGGCCCGAGCGCACAAAGCTGATGACCTCGTTGCGCCGGCTGCGCGGCGCGACTGCCTCGGGGTTGGCCTCGTACCAGGCGAGCAGCCGATCCTGCCAGGCGGACAGGCGGAAGAAATAATTGTCCTCCTCGACCCATTCGACCTCGGCGCCGGTCGGCGCCAGCCGGGAACCGCCGGGGCCGTCAATCAGTTCGCTCTCGTCATAGAATGCCTCGTCGCGCACGCAATACCAGCCGGCAAACCGCCCGAGATAGATTTCGCCGCGGCGTTCGAGTTCCTGCCACAGCGCCTGCACGCCGCGCACGTGCCGCGCCTCGGTCGTGCGGATGTAATCGTCGTTGCTGATGTCGAGGAGCCGGTCCATGTCGCGGAAGGCGGCCGAGACCTGGTCGGCGAATTGCTGCGGCGTCAGCCCGAGCGCCTCGGCCGAACGCGCGACCTTCTGGCCGTGCTCGTCGGTCCCGGTCAGAAAGCGGACGTGGCGGCCGTCCAGCCGCATGAAGCGCGCCAGGACGTCGGCCGCGACGGTCGGGTAGGCATGCCCGAGATGCGGCTGGTCGTTGACGTAATAAATCGGGGTCGTCACAAAAAACGGCTGGGCGGCGCTCATCGGTCCTCGCTCGAAAACAGATATGGGGCCGGACGCGGCGGCGGTCCAGCGACAGGACCGGGTGCTTCTACCGCGCCGCCGCGGCAATCGCAAAGAACGCGCCGAGGATCGCCTGTTTGCGATCGAGGTTGAGGCCATCGGTGCGGGAGAAATTTTCGTCGACCTCGGCGCGGATTTCCGCCCAGCGCGATGCCGGCACGCGTGCGGCGAGGCGGTCGAGCGGCGGCCCCTCCCCTGCCCCGCCGCCCGCGGCAGCCAGCGCGAGACCGCCGACGATCCGGGCCAGGAGATCTGCGGCGGCCCGATACGCCTCATCGGCCTCGGCTCGGGCGAGGCGATCGGCGAAGCCGTGCAGGGCGACCGCATCGATCCCGTCGTCGCGCGTCAACAGTTCGACGATGGCGTGGTAAAGCTCGCCGCCGCCGGCCGCCGCGAGATCCAGCGCTCGGCCGATGCTGCCGTCGGTCAGCGCGGCAAGCTCGTCGATCTGCGCTTCGGGCAAGTCGGGGCGATGACACGTCAACAGGCGGCGCACGATCGCCGGGGCGAGCGGCGCCAGCGCCAGCCGGCGACAGCGCGACCGCAGCGTCGGCAACAGGCGGCCCGGGCTGTGCGCGACGAGCAGCAGCAGGGCACGGCTCGGCGGCTCCTCAAGCACTTTGAGAAGCGCGTTGGCGGCGTTGCGGTTCATCTCGTCGGCGCCGTCGACGACGACGACACGCCAGCCGCCTTCCGCCGGGGTGAGGCGCAGGAATTGCGCGATCTCGCGCGTGTCGTCGATGACGATCTCGCCCCGCAGCCGGCGCCGCCGCGGGTCCCAGGCGCGCTCGACGGTCAACAGATCGGCGTGGCCCCCGGCGGCGACCCGGCGAAACGTGCCGCTGTCGGGCGGGATCGCCAGTCCCTCCCCTGCCCCGGCCAGCGCCGGCGATGCGTTCTCGCCGGCACCGTGCGCCAGCACATAACGCGCCAGGCGAAAGGCCAGCGTTGCCTTGCCGATGCCGCGCGGCCCGCAGATCAGCAGCGCGTGCGGCAGCCGACCGGCCGCGACCAGGCGCCGCAATTCGCGCTCGACCGTCTCGTGGCCGAGGAGATCCGGATTGGCCCGCGGCGCCGGCGCGGTCCTCGCCGGGTCGCCCCGCTCGCTCATGGCGCGAGCGCAATGCCGAGGCGCGCGCCCACCGCGGCGAGGACGGCGCGATGCACGCTGTCGCGGTCGCCCGTCGCATCGATGACGACGCAGCGCGCCGGATCGCTCTGCGCGATCGCCAGGAAGCCGTCGCGCAGACGCTGGTGAAAGTCGCGGTCGAGTCGTTCGAAGCGGTCGCCGAGCAGCGCGCGCCGGCCGATTCGGGCGAACCCCTCTTCGACCGGCAGATCGAGGATCACGGTCATGTCGGGCCGGAAATCGCCGAGCGCAAAACGGTGCAACGCTTGCAGATCGGCAAGCGGCAGGCCGCGGCCGTAACCCTGGTAGGCCAGGGTCGAATCGGCGAACCGGTCGGCCACCATCCACGTGCCGGCGGCAAGCGCCGGCCGGATCAGCCGGACGACATGATCGCGCCGCGCGGCGTAGAGCAGCAGGGCCTCGGAGACGGCGTCCCAGCGCTCCCGGTCGCCTTCGAGCAAGAGGCCGCGGATGTCCTCGGCGCCGCGCGAGCCGCCCGGTTCGCGGGTGCGCTCGGCGGCAATCCCGGCGCCGGCCAGCGCGGCGACAAGCAGCCCGGTCTGGGTCGATTTGCCGGCCCCCTCCCCGCCTTCGAGCGTCAAGAAACGGCCGCGCGCCGGCCGGTCGGCAATAGGCGCGCTCAGCGCAGGTTGCCCCAAATGAGGTGGGCCGCAACCATCGCGGCGCGGCCCATCGGCCCGAGGCGCGGCACCGACGCAGCGGCATAGAGCGGCGCCTGAACCGCAAATTTGTCCGGCGCCGTGACAACGACCCGGCCGAGTTCCTCGCCTGCGGCGACCGGCGCCGGCACCGGCGCGCGGTAATCGACCGCCACCTTCATCCCGTCGCGCTCCTTGGGCGACAGCGTGACCACGAGATCCCGCTTCACGGTTGCCGGCACGTCATCCCTCTTGCCGAGCCACACCGGCACCCGATCGACGGTCTGGCCGCGGGCGAACAGCTTATAGTCCTTGTAGGCGCGGAACGCCCAGTCGGCCAGCCGCTCGCCTTCCTCGCCGCGCGACCGCATGGTCGGCAGGCCGCTCAACACGATGACGACGCGCCGGTCGCCGCGATGCACCGAGGCGACGAGGCTGTAGCCGGATTCCTCGGTGTGGCCGGTCTTCAGCCCGTCGGCGCCGCTGTCCGTGTACAACAGCGGGTTGCGGTTGCCCTGGCGGATGTTGTTGAAGGTGAATTCCTTCTCCGAAAAATAATGGTAATATTGTGGAAAATCGTGGATCAGGTGCAAGGCCAGCGTCGCCATGTCGTGCGCCGTCATGTAGTGGTCGGGATCGGGCAGCCCGTCGACATCGGCGAAATGGCTGTTATTGAGGCCGATTTTCCTGGCGTCTTCGTTCATCAGATCGACGAATGCCGCCTGGCTGCCGGCGAGACCCTGCGCCAGCACGACGCAGGCATCGTTGCCCGATTGGACAATCATGCCCTGCAGCAGATCGTCGATCGACACCTGCCCGCCGAGCGGCACGAACATCTTGGAGCCGCCGGTGCGCCAGGCGGCCTCGCTGACCGGCAGCTCGTCGGTCAGCTTCGCCTTGCCCTGCTGCAACAGGTCGAAGACGGTGTAGGCGGTCATCATTTTCGACAGCGAGGCCGTGGGAATATGCTGGTCGGCATTCTTGGCGAGCAGCACGCGGCCGGTTTCGGCCTCGACGATATAGGCATAGGGCGCCTCGGTATCGACCGGGCCGACCGTCGGTGGCGGCGCCGGCGCCGCGGCGGCGCGAGCGGGCGCAACCCGCACGATCTGTGGCCGCGCCGTGGCACCAGCTGACAAGATCAGCGCCGCAACAACCAGCGCCGCGGCGCCGGCGATGATCGGGAACCTCGACATACGCATCGCGCCTCGGCAGCCTATTCCGCGACCAGCCGCGCGCCGTCGAAGCCGCGGTCGAGCACCGCGCTCAGCAGCCGCAGCGCCTCGGCATCGCTCGCTACCGGACCGAGCCGCACCCGGTAAAGGGCGACGCCGTGCAGCCTGTCCGGCACGATCTCGGTGCTGCCGAGGGCGGCGATCTGCGCCCGCACCCACCGCGCGTTCTGCGGCACCGAAAACGCTCCGGCCTGGATGAAGATGCGCTCATGCGGCGAGGCGGTTCGCGGCGCCGCGCGGGCCGGCGGATAGAGCGTCGCGGCCTGCGCCGACGCGATCAACGACGGCCAGTCATCGCGATCGGCCGCTAATCGCCGCGGCGGCGATTGCGGCGGCGGCGGCGCGGCGACCGGCACATAAGCCGGCGGCTGCGGCGGCGGCGGCTCAGGCGGCGGTCGCGGCGGCTCGGGCGGCGCGGCGGCAGCCAGTTCGATCGGGCGCGCCTGCGTCGCCCCGGCGAACTGGACCGGCCCCACCTCGCCCTGCATCGCCGCCTCGGCGACTTCGACGCTCGGCTCTTTCAGGATGCGCACCCGCACCGGCGCCGTGCCCTCCCGCTCGAAGCCGAGCAATTGCGCGGCGCGGCGCGACACGTCGATGAGGCGGCCATCGACAAACGGGCCGCGATCGTTGACTCTGAGCGTCAGTTCGCGGCCGTTGTCGAGGTTGGTCACCGCGACGACACTGGGCAGCGGCAAGGTCTTGTGCGCCGCCGAAAGATCGTTCATGTCGTAGATCTCGCCGTCGGCGGTGGCCCTTCCGTCGAAGCCCGGCCCATACCACGAGGCGGTCCCGGTCCGGTCGTAATCGTAGTCGACCGTCGGATAGTACCAGACGCCGTTCACTTCGTACGGCGCCACCGTGTAATGCGGCCGCCCGACGGCAAAATGCCGGTTGCCGCCATATTGCGGTCCGGCCGCGCAGCCTGCCAGCAAGAGGCCGGCAACGGCGATCAGGATGAGATGTCGCGCGCGAGGGAGGCGGGCCATCGCGACCGCCCGCCGCTCAACTGCGCGCAATGCTGTCGGCGATCGTGCCGACTGCGGCGGCAAAATACGTCGAATCGTTCCACCGCTTGATGGCGCGGAAATTGTCGTAGACGAGGAACCCGATGCCGTCCGCGCCATCCGGCAGAACCAGCGAGGAGGCCGGCTCGCGGCCGGTGAAGGCGCCGGTTTGCGGCCGCAGCCCGAGCCGCGCCCACTGGGCGCTCGTCAGGCGGTAGCCGGGATTGGCATAGCGCGGGTCGAAATTCGCCGGCACCGCGACCGCCCGCCCCCAGTCCTCGTTGCCGCGCCAGCCGAGATGCGACAGGCAGTTGGCGATCGACGCCAGCGCATCCGCCCGATCCGTCCAGATGTTGCGGCGGCCGCTGCCGTCGAAATCGACGGCATAGCGCAGAAACGTCGAGGGCATGAACTGGCACTGCCCCATCGCGCCGGCCCACGAGCCGACCATCGCGGAGGCGCCGATGTCGCCGTCGTCGAGAATCTTCAGCGCGCTGATCAATTCGCTGCGGAACAGGGCGCCGCGCCGCCCGTCATAGGCCAGCGTCGCCAGCGCCGACGGCACCGGAAAGTCGCCCATGATCTTGCCGAAGTCGCTTTCGACGCCCCACAGCGCGACAATGAAGCGCGGCTGCACGCCGTAATCGCGCTGAACCTGCGCCAGGAGCGTCCAGTTGTCGACGAGATGCCGCCGCGCCGCCGCCACGCGCTCTTGGGTGACAACCTTCGCGAAATATTCGGGGAAGGTCAGCCGATGCTCGGGCTGGCGATGGTCGAGTGCGACGACATGCGGCAGGTATTGGATATATCGGAAAGCAGTTGCGATCGTGCCGGGCCGGATGCCGTGGAGGCGCGCGTCGCGCTCCAGCCCGGCGAGGAAACCGTCGAACCCGCTTTCCGCCGCTGCCGCCGCGCCACCCCCCAGCGACGCTGCCATCAGCCCGGGAGCCGCTGCAAGCACGGCCCGCCGGTTCGGGCGGAAAGGCATCATGCCATGCCCCCGCAATTCGTTACTCCACCCCGTCGGTTTTTCTAGCACAATGGTAAAAAATTGGCAAATCTCGCTCACTCATCAGACCGGAGGAAGCAAATGCCGCTGACACTTTACTATGCGCCGACCACCTGCGCGCTGGTGCCGTATGTCACATTGACCGAGGCCGGCGCGGCGTTTGACGTGCGGCCCTTGAATTTCCGCAAGGGCGAGAACCGCACGCCCGAATACCTGCGGCTCAACCCGAAGCACAAGGTGCCCACGCTCCTCGTCGACGGCCAGCCCTTGACCGAGAACGTCGCGATCCAGTTGTGGATTTCGCGGCAATTCCCAGCGGCAAGGCTGCTGCCCGCCGACCCGATGCAGGAGGTCCGCGCAATTTCGCTGTTGGCGTGGTGCGCCTCGGGGGTTCACCCGTTCCTGTCGCGCATCAACTCGCCGCCGCGCGTCTGCGATCTGCCGGGATCGGACGAATCGGTGCGGCGGTTGGCCGCCGAGCAGCTGTTCGAAAACTACCATGTCGCCGACGACCTGCTGGCCGGGCGCGAGTGGTTCTTCGACCATTTCACCGCAGTCGATGCGCATTTCTTCTGGTGCTTCCGCCGCGGCACGCAGTTCGACCTCGATTTGTCCGCCTTCCCGAACTGCCGGGCGCATTTCGCGCGCATGCAAGCCCGCGCGAGCGTGCGGAAGGTGCTGGCCTACGAGGCGGAGGTGATGCGCGGTTTCGCATCGGCCGCTTGACCGGGCCGGCATCGCGACACGACGCATTATGTCGCGCCGGATTTACCTCGCCGGCATCGCCAATGCCCAATCCGCCGGCCTATGTATCGCCATCGGCGGACCGCATCGGCTGCGGTCGGACTGGTCGCCGGTCGCACCGTCGTCTGTCTCCCCTCCTTCAGAAGTCGCCATTGCGGAGTTGTTTTGATGAATGAAGGTTCCCCGCACGTGCGGGGAGAAGGAGCGGTTCCGGAGAGGGAACAACCGAAGGTGCCGGAAGAAGCGGCGCTGCACCATCGGGCGCCGCCCGGCGGAAGCAAGCGTCGCCTGCTGTTGGTCTGTTTGCTCGGGCCGCTGGTCGGTGGCGGAGCCGGCTTCATCGATGCGATTTTTCGCTTGACGCTGGAAGAAGCCGCTCGGCTGCGCAATCTATTGATCGCGCGCGGGCACGACGCCCACTTCCTCGGCTTTCTGCTCGTGGTGGCGGGGTGCGCCGCGGCCGCGGCCTTCGGTGCCTGGCTCGTGCGGCGCTTCTCGCCGCACGCGTCGGGGAGCGGCATTCCCCAGGTCGAGGCGGTGCTCAACGGCGAAATGCAGCCGTCACCGCCATCGCTCCTGCCGGTCAAGTTTTTCGGCGGGCTGTCGGCGATCGGCGGCGGGATGGCGCTCGGGCGCGAAGGCCCGAGCGTGCAAATGGGTGCCGTTATCGCGCATCTTGGCGGCAGATTGTTCCATTATTCCGCCGAAGAATTGCGACTGCTGCTTGCGGCGGGCGCCGGGGCGGGTCTCGCGGTCGCCTTCAATGCGCCGATTGCCGGTGCGGTGTTTGTGCTCGAAGAGCTCGTGCGCCGGTTTGAGCCGCGCATGACGATTGTGGCGCTCGGCACCTCCTCGACGGCCATTCTGATCTCGCGCCTGTTCCTCGGAAATGCGCCGGACTTTCATGTCGCGATCGTATCGCCGGCGTCGGTTGCCACCGGGCCGCTGCCTTACGCCGCCGACGTGACCTGGCTGCTCTATGTCGTGCTGGGCGTCATCGCCGGGATCCTGGCGAGCCTCTACAACCGCGGGATTCTCGGCGCGCTGACCGTGACCGGGCGACTCGCCCGCATACCGGTGGAGCTGCGAGCCGCGGCGATCGGCGCGGGGGTCGGCATCACCGGCTGGTTCCTCCCCGATCTGATCGGCGGCGGCGACAGCATCACGCAGAACATCTTGGCCGGCGGCGTTGCGATCGGCGCCATTCCGCTCGGCTTCGTCGTCCGCTTTTGTCTCGGCCCCGCTTCCTACGCGGCGCGCACCCCGGGGGGCCTGTTCGCGCCGCTTCTCGTGCTGGGGGCACAACTCGGCCTCTTGTTCGGCGCCCTCTGCGCCAGTCTGTTCCCGCATCTCGGCGTCGCGCCGGAAGCATTCGCGGTGGTGGGGATGGCGGCGTTTTTCACCGGTATCGTGCAAGCGCCGCTGACCGGTATCGTGCTCGTCACCGAGATGACCGCGGCCTTCACGACGCTCTTGCCGATGCTCGCAGCCTGCTTTGCCGCGATGCTCGTCGTCCACCTGCTGCGGACCACGCCGATCTATGATTCGCTGCTCGATCGGGTCATCGAAGAAGTGCAGCCGCGCCTCTCAGGGATTTAGCGCACGATCGGGCTAACTGAGGCACCCCAAAGCGTCATCCGCGGGCTTGACCCGCGGCTCTCAGAGATGGCCGGGTCAAGCCCGACCATGACGAGGAGGGGGCACGTCGAGTTTACCCGATCGTGCTCTGGGAATGCCGTTCGACATCATCCTCGCGCCCGAGGCAATCGCGAATAGCCCGCTGCCGCCGAGCGGGTCTCGGCTATCGTGGCGGGATGACGCATCGACCCTATGTCGCCTCGCTCTTCGCCCGCCGGCTGCCGGCGCGTTACGGTTGGATCGTGCTGGGCGCCTTGTGCTGCACAGGCTTCGCGCGGCAGGGACCGGCGGTCGCGACGTTCTCGATCTTTATCGAGCCGCTGTCGCACCAGTTCGGCTGGTCGCGCACGGCCTTGTCGGGCGCCGCCTCGCTCGGCGGCATCCTCGCCGCGATCGCGGCGCCCTTGATCGGGCCGCTGCTCGACCGCCACGGCGCGCGGGTCGTCTTGTGCGGTGCGGTGTTGATGACCGGCGCGGCGCTCCTGCTCCTGTCGCTGACCCCGTCGCTCGCCGTCTTTTATCTGCTGTTCTGCATCGCGCGGATGAACTGGGCGGCGCCGTTTGATCTCGGGCTCTACGGCGCACTCAACAACTGGTTCGTGCGGCAGCGCACGCGGGCCAGCGGCATTGCGACCTTGGCGCAGCAATTGGGCCTCGTTGCGATGCCGCTGGTCGCCGAAATCGCGATCGTCGAGCGCGGCTGGCGCGCCGGCTGGCTGGCGCTCGGCGTCGTCACGCTCGTCGTCGGCTTTGTCCCGAGCTGGCTCTTCGTCGTGCGCCGGCCGGAGGATCTCGGCCTCGTGCCGGATGGCGGCGGCGCGCCCGCCGGCGCGGCCTCGCCCGGCGGCCGCGTCGCGCTGCCGGAGCCGCGGTTTTCCCGGCGTGAGGCGCTGGCGACGCCGGCCTTCTGGCTGCTGCTGCTGTTCGCGATGCTGGTCTACCCGGTGCAGGCCGGGGTCAGCCTGCATCAGGCGCCGTTTCTGATCGAGCGCGGCATCGCCCCGACCGTCGCCGCGACGATCGTCAGCACGTTCTCGGCGGCTTCCGCCGTCGCGACGATCGCCTGCGGCCTCGTGCCGCCGAGCATGCCGATCCGCTACGGGCTGGCGGCGACGGGCGCGGTGCTGACGCTCGGGGTCGGGCTCATGCTCGGCGTCCATGCGGCACCGCAAGGCTATGTCGCGGCGGCGGTGTTCGGCTTTGGCATCGGCATGATAATGACCTTTCTGCCGGTCGCCTGGGCCGATTATTTCGGTCGCGCGCATTACGGCGCGATCCGCGGCGTCGCGCTGCCGGCGCAGGTCGTGGCGCAGGCGGCGGGCCCACTGCTGTCGGGCATCCTGCACGACTTGACCGGCAACTACGTCTTGGCGCTGCGCTGCTTTGCGGTGCTGGCGGCATTGAGCCTCGTCGCCGCGCTGGCGGCGCGCCAGCCGGCGCCGCTCCTCGCCGCCGAACGATGAACCCGCGGTCCGGCGCCAGCCGCGTCGCAACCTGCGGCGCCGCGGCATTGCCGCCTGCCGCCGGCGGTTGTACAATGACGCCAGCGACGGCCGTCGCGATGGGTTGATCGCGTCTCGAAATGACAACAAAAGCCGGCCGCGAACCGATGGCCAGGGCGGGGTTCCGGGTGGCACGCGGGCGGCCGGGGCGCTGGCAGCGCCCGCCGCTCGTTGCTCTCGCCGCGGCGCTTGCGCTCCTGGTTATCGGCATCGGCCTGGCGGTTGCCAACGAGCAGGCCTATGACGTCCGCAACCTCGATCAAGCGAGGAGCGAGGCGCGGCTCCTGTCGGCTTTGCTTGCCCCCATTCTCGATGCCGGCGACCGGGTCAGCGCCGCGCGGTACCTGCAGGCATTGGGCGCCAACCGCAACACCGAGGCGGCGGCGGTGTACGGCCCGCAAGGCCGCCGCTTGGCCAGCTATGCGCGCGCCGGCGGGACGGCGCCGCCGGCGTTGTCGCCGCTTCCCGGCGCGGTCGTCGTCGCCGGCGGCCGGCTGGGCGTCACGCTGCCGATCGCCGACAACGGCAAGCGGCTCGGCAGCCTTTATCTTGCAACGGCGACCGAGCCGCTCGGATCGCGGCTGCGGCGCTATATCGGCCTCGGGCTGCTCGCCACGATGGCGAGCCTGCTGGTGTTTGTGCTGGCCTCGGCGCATGCGGCGCTGACCCGCGCCAACAACGATCTCGAACGCCGCGCCGTCGATCTGGCCGCGGCGAACCAGCAATTGCGGTCGCAGATGGAGGAGCGCGAAAAGGCCGAAATGGCGCTGCGTCAGAGCCAGAAGATGGAGGCGATCGGGCGGCTGACCGGCGGCGTCGCACACGACTTCAACAATCTGATGACGGTCGTCTCGGGCAATCTTGAGCTGATCGAACATCTGGCGAAGGCGCCGGCGGACGGCATCCTCGCGTCCGAGCGCCTGTTGCGGCTGGTGGCCGCCGCCCAGCGCGGGCTGCGCCGCGGCGAGCAGCTGACCCGGCAATTGCTGGCGCTGTCGCGGCAGCAGCCGCTCGAAGCGCGCGTCGTCGATGTCAACGCGGCGATCCTCGATTTCGCGCCGCTCATCCAGCGCGCGATCGGCGAAACGATGGAGCTTCGCCTGCGGCTCGGCGCCGGCCAATGGCGCTGCAAGCTCGATCCGGCGCAGTTCGAAACCGCGATGCTGAACCTTGCGATCAATGCCCGCGACGCGGCCGATGACAGCGGATCGCTGACCATCGCCAGCGGCCTTGCGTCGCCAGCGCCGCCCGATGCGCCGGCGGCAGAACCGGCGGCGCATGTCGTCGTCAGCGTCACCGATACCGGGTCGGGCATGCCGTCCGAGGTCCTGGCGCGCGCCTTCGAGCCGTTTTACACGACAAAGCCGGTCGGCAAGGGCAGCGGCCTCGGGCTGGCGCAGGTATGGACCTTTGTGACGCAATCCGGCGGCCGCATCGCGATAAACAGCGAGCCCGGCCTCGGCACCGTGTTTCGCTTGTATTTCCCGTTGTCGGCACAGCCCCGCGACGCGCCCGACGACGAACGCGCGGCGCCGGCCGAGCCGCTCGGTACTGAGCGCATCCTGATCGTCGAAGACGAGGAGGATGTCCGGCTCATTGCCGCCGCGACGCTCGATCGTCTCGGTTATCGCACCGCGGTCGCGCCCGACGGCCCTGAAGCGCTGGCGATGCTCGACGACGGCGGCGGCTTCGATCTGCTGTTTGCCGACTATGTCATGCCGAACGGCCTCAACGGCGCCGAATTGGCGCGCGAGGCTTGCCGCCGCCGGCCGCAGCTGCGGGTGCTCTTGACCTCCGGCTATACCGGGCAGAATGCGCCGCGCGGCGGCGAGGCGCTGCTCGATGGCTTTCCGCTGATCGCGAAACCTTACCGCTCCGCCGATCTGGCCGACCGCATCCGCCGCATCCTCGACGCCGCGCCGGCCGTGCCCGCAGGCTGAGCGGCAGCTCACGACGCGCCGCTGCCGCCGGCGGCCTTCCGGCTTGCCGCGTGAGCGGGGCTGCGATAAGGGGTGGGCGAGACCGCTGCGATCGCGGGAGGATGGCAATGAGCGACAGCGCGCGCGTCTCGGTGCTCGGCATTTGCGGCAGCCTGCGCCGAGGTTCTTACAACATGGCGGCGCTGCGCGCGGCGATCGCGTTGCGGCCGGCCGACCTGAGCGTGACCATCGCCGATATCGCGCAGATCCCGCCCTACAACGAAGATGTGCGGCAAGCAGGCTTCCCGCCGGTGGTCGAGACGCTGCGGCGCCAGATCGCGGCAGCCGACGCGATCCTGTTCGCCTGCCCGGAATACAATTATTCGATGACGGGCGTTCTGAAGAACGCAATCGACTGGGCCTCGCGCCCGCCTGATCAGCCGTTTGCCGGCAAGCCGTGCGCGATCATCGGCGCCGCCGCCGGCATGGCCGGCAGCGCGCGGGCGCAGTACGATCTGCGGCGGGCTTGCGTCTTTCTCGACATGCATCCGCTCAACAAGCCGGAAGTGCTGATCGGCCAGGCGCAGACCAAGTTCGACGCCGACGGCAACCTGTTGGACGAGGCGGCGAAGGGCTTCATCCGCGACCTCATGGCCAATCTCGCCGAGTGGACGCGGCTGATCGGAACGAAATAATGCTCGTCATTCCCGCGCAGGCGGGAATCCAGGCCACAACGGCCGACCGGTTGACACATGGGTCCCGGCCTTCGCCGGGACGACGATAAATTGGGGGACGCCATGGAACTGGATTTCGCCGGCAAGGTCGCGGTCGTCACCGGCGCGGCGAACGGCATCGGGCGCGCCTCCGCGCTCGCCTTCGCCAAAGCGCGCGCCAGGGTCGTCGTCGTCGATCGCGATGCGGCGGGCGGCGAGGCGAGCGCCGGCATCATCCGGCAGCAGGGTGGCGAGGCGCGCTTTGTCGCCGCCGACGTGACGCAGGCGGCCGATGTCGCGGGTTATGTCAAGGCGGCGCTCGACGCCTGGGGCCGCATCGACTGCTTCCACAACAATGCCGGCATCGAAGGCGCCTGGAAGCATACCGCCGAATACGACGAAGCGATGTTCGACCAGGTCGTCGCGGTCAACGTCAAGGGCGTGTTTCTCGGGTTGCGCCACGTGCTGCCGGTCATGCTGGCGCAGAAATCGGGCGCGATCGTCAACACCGCCTCGGTCGCGGGGCTGGTCGCGACCCCCGGCATGCCGGCCTACGTCGCCTCGAAACATGCGGTGATCGGCCTGACAAAAACCGCCGCGGGCGAAGTCGCCAGAAGCGGCGTGCGCGTCAACGCGGTCTGCCCCGGCCCGGTCGATACGCGGATGATCCATTCGCTGGAACAGATGATCAACCCGGGCGACCCGGCGATGGTCGCGCGCCGCTACCAGTCGGCGATCCCGCTGGGGCGTTACGTTACCGCCGACGAGATCGCCGCCACGGTGCTCTTTCTGTGCTCCGATCTCGCCGCCGCAATTACCGGCGCGCAATATGTCGTCGATGGCGGCCGCACCGCGACCGGCGGGGCGGTGACGCAGGCCATCGAGCGCTGACGCGAGCGGCGGCCGGCGACGCAGAATTAACACTTCGTAAACCAGACGGACGTTAGCGTCGGCCAACCGGGAATATCCCGGGATCGGCCCGAGGCGCAGCATTGCGCGCGAGGGCTTTTCGCCAAAGACCGGCCGATGCTATAAATAACAAGACGAATGGTCGGCCGGCCGGTCGTCAGCTTTTGGTATTCCGGACATGCTCGGTTGGCTGAAGCGGAAAGCGGCGCCTGTTCCCGATGAACCTTCGCGCAAAGGCGAAGACGGAGACCATTTGGGCGACGATCGGCTGGAGCGGCTGTTGGGCCGCCTCGGGTCGGAGCCGGGCGCAACCGGCGAGCCCGCCGGCGCCGCGCTGATCGAGGCAACCTCGCCGCCGCGGCCCGAGCCGCCGGCGGCCGCGCGGCGGCCGGCTGAAGATCCCGCAGACGCCGTATTGAACGAAATCTACCCGCCGGCGGCAGAACCCGC
>DATJUL010000378.1:0-2131 GCA_035502295.1 Allostellaceae bacterium
TGCCGGCTCACCGTCAATCGCTGGATCGCCGATGCGACCGCCGAATGCGCCGGGCGGGTCACGGCGGCGCTCGAAACCTTCCGCTTCGACGAGGCGGCGCACCACCTCTATCACTTCATCTGGGGCACGGTGTGCGACTGGTATGTCGAATTCACCAAGCCGATCCTCACCGGCGACGACGCAGCCGCGCGCGCAGAGACGCAGGCAGCGACAGCGTGGGTCTTGGCGCAGGCATTGCGCCTCTTACATCCGCTGATGCCGTTTCTGACCGAGGAATTGTGGCACGAACTCGGCGGCGCCGGCCTCTTGATCCGCCCGCCCTGGCCCGACCTGCCGCGTGATCTCCACGACCCCGAAGCGGCGGCCGAGATGAACTGGGTCGTCGCCGCGAATTCCGAAATCCGTGCGATGCGCTCCGATCTCAATGTGCCCGCGGCGGCCCGTATCCGGTTGCTCGTCAGAGATGCCGACCACCAGACAACTGAGCGGCTCAAGCAGCACCAGGAGCAATTTCTCCGCCTATCCCGCCTGGATTGCATCGAATTTGCCGATGTGGTCCCGCATGGCAGCGCGCAGACCGTTGTCGAGGGGACGACTTTAATCTTGCCTCTCGGTGGGGTGATCGATCTCGCCCGCGAGAAGGCGCGGCTCGCCAAGGAGATCGGCCGGCTCGACGGCGATCTGCAAAAATTCGCCCAGAAACTTGCCAATCCGGCGTTTCTCGCCAAGGCGAAACCCGAAATCATCGACGAGCAGCGCGAGCGCGAGGCCGACGCGCGGCGCGACCGCGACCGCCTCCAGGCCGCCTACGACCGCATCGCCGCGGGGCAGGACCCGTAGCGAAACCGTCCTCGCTCTCGATATATACTGGCGTGATAAACCGAGGTCATCCACAACCGTCCTCACCGGGCTTGACCCGGTGATCCACGTGGATGGCCGGGCCAGGCACGACCATGACGAAATTGACGACCGCCTCTGGAGGGACTGGCTGTGGAGGCCTACGAAGTCCACTACACCGACTTGGCCCGCGCGTTTCTCGCCACGCGCCTCTCAGCATTTGAAGAACGATTCCGGGACGAGTTGGCCGATCTCCTGGAGGATTGCGAACCTGACGACTTGCTCTTCCATTCGATGGAATTCGACAGTCGCCTTTACATTGGAACGTGGCGCCAGGAAGGGTGGCTGCTGATCGATTCGGCGCACGAGGAGGAGAGCGAGATCGCGGCCGGGCCGCGCAAGGGAGAGAAGATCATCATGCCGCGGCCAGACAGCCGGTGAGTGCACCCTGGATAACCCGTTGAGCGCCGATATCACGCCTCTGATCGCGCGCGGGCTGGTCGCGCCGGAGCGGGCGGCCGAGTTGCGGCGCGTCGCCGAGCGCTTCGCCGTCGCGGTCACGGACGAGATGGCGGCCCTGATCGACCCGGCCGATCCGGCCGATCCGATCGCCGCGCAGTTCGTGCCGAGCGAGGCGGAATTGCACGCGGCGCCCGACGATCAGGCCGACCCGATCGGCGACGCGCGCTTCTCGCCGCTGCCCGGCATCGTGCACCGCTATCCCGACCGGGTCCTGCTGAAGCCGATCCTCGTCTGCCCGGTCTATTGCCGCTTCTGTTTTCGCCGCGAGCAGGTCGGCCCCGGCCGCGGCCTGTTGCCGCCGGCGGCGCTGGAGCGTGCGTTCGCCTATATCGAACAGCATGCGGAGACCTGGGAGGTCATCGTTACCGGCGGCGACCCGTTTCTGCTGTCGCCGCGCCGCCTCAAGGCGCTCGTGCGGCGCCTCGACGCCATCGCGCACGTGCAGGTGATCCGCTTTCACACCCGCGTGCCGGTCGCCGCGCCGCGCCGCGTCACCGCCGCGCTGATGGACGCGCTGACCGCCGAGAAGGCGCTGTACGTCGTTGTGCACGCCAATCATCCGCGCGAATTGACGCCGGCGATGCGCGACGCGGTCGGTCGGCTGACGCGTGCCGGCATCCCGGTGCTGGCACAGAGCGTGCTGCTGCGCGGCGTCAACGATGACCCGGCGGTGCTCGAAGCGCTCCTGCGCGGCCTCGTCGCGATGCGGGTCAAGCCCTATTACCTCCATCATCCCGATCTGGCGCCCGGCACCGCGCATTTCCGCCTCGAC
>DATJUL010000379.1:0-3171 GCA_035502295.1 Allostellaceae bacterium
CGAGCAGGCAGTCACGACGGCGTGGTTCGGCCCCTTGAAGCCGTAGCGGATCGACACGTTGCCGGACGCCAGGTTGATCAGGCAGGACGGGATGAAAAACGGCGAGATGCGGCGCGGCCCGCGCTCGGCCAGCACCAGCGCGGCCTCGGTGATCCCGGGCAGGCCGCCGATGCCGGAGCCGATCATGACGCCGGTGCGCTGTCGCGCTTCCTCGTCCGCGGGTTGCCAGCCGGAATCCTCGACCGCCTGCACCGCCGCCGCCATTGCATAGAGGATGAACGTGTCCATGCGGCGCTGCTCGCGCGGCGGGACCCAGTCGTCGGCATTGAACAGGCCGGCCTCCGTGTCGCCGCGCGGCACCTGCGCGGCGATCTTGGCGGGCAGATCGGAGACATCGAACGACTGGATTGCGCGCGTCCCCGATTCGCCGGCAACCAGCCGCCGCCACACTGCATCGAGACCGATGCCGAGCGGCGTCACGAGGCCCATGCCGGTGACGACGACCTGTCTCATGCGGGGGCGGCCGCGAACCGGCCGCGATCGAGGCTGCCGGGCACGGTCAGCTGTGTGCCTCGATGAAGTTGACCGCGTCCTTGACGGTCACGATCTTCTCGGCCGCATCGTCGGGAATCTCGCAGCCGAATTCCTCCTCGAAGGCCATGACCAGCTCGACGGTGTCGAGGCTGTCGGCCCCCAGATCGTCGATGAAGCTGGCGTTTTCGGTCACTTTCGCCTCATCGACGCCGAGATGCTCGACGACGATCTTCTTGACCCGCTCGGCGACGTCGCTCATGCGCTCCATTCCTCGATTGCGTCATCTGGTTGCGCTCGATCGGGCGCGGCTCGGCAGCCCGATCCGCGGTCTCATCGATCGATGTCCGCGATCACGGACCCCCCAAAGCCGGCTCACATAACACGAATGCGGGCGGCCTGAAAAGTTCCCCCGGCGCAGGGTGCTGTCCGCACGGGATGCCGCGCCGGGTCAGAGCATCGCCAGGCCGCCGTTGACGTGCAGCGTGTGGCCGGTCACGTAGGCGGCTTCGGCGCTGGCGAGATAGACCGCGGCGGCGGCAATGTCGGCGGCGGCGCCAAAGCGGCCCAGCGGGATCTGCGCGGCGATGCGGCCCTGCTGCTCGGCGCTGAGCCGGTCGGTCATCGCCGTCTCGATCAGGCCCGGCGCGATGCAGTTGACGGTGATGCCGCGGCTCGCGGTCTCGGCCGCCAACGACTTCGCCATGCCGACGAGGCCGGCCTTGGCGGCGGCGTAATTGGCTTGGCCCGGATTGCCGGTCAGGCCGACGACCGAGGAGATGCAGATGATGCGGCCGTGGCGCCGACGCAGCATGCCGCGCAGCGCGGCGCGGCTGAGGCGAAAGGCGGCGGAGAGATCGATATCGATGACCGCCTGCCAATCCGCGTCCTTCATGCGCAGCGCGAGCGCGTCGCGGGTGATGCCGGCGTTGTTGACGAGGATGTCGAGCCGGCCGCCGAGCGCGGCTTCCGCATCGCGCACGAGCCGCTCGGCGGCGGCGGGGTCGGCGAGGTCGGCGACGAGCGGGTGCGCGCGCTCGCCGAGATCGCCGGCCAGCGCGTCGAGCGCTGCCACGCGCGTACCGGCGAGCGCGATCTCTGCGCCCTGGGCGTGGAAGGCGCGGGCAATCGCGCCGCCGATGCCGCCCGAGGCGCCGGTCACCAGCGCGGTCTGGCCAGAGAGGGAAAACACCGGCGGCGCCTGGTTAGCAATCGCCCGCTGTGATCAATGGATCGCCGATCCCGCCAGTCGGACGTAAATCGCCGCAGCCGCCAGTCCGACCGCAATCAGCCCGCCGATGACCCATACGGCACCTCGAACAAATGATATTTGGTGTTGAACGGCATCTATCTTTTCTCCTTGCCTCGAGACATCAGAAATCAATCTGTCGACTTTCGTCGCAAGCGCCGATACTGCACCCTTCAAATCCATGATGGCTTGCAGCGTAAAGCTGTGATCCATCATGGGCGTTTGCGGCGGCGTGATGCTGGGAAATTGGCTCGGCGGTCCCTCCGCCGGAGCGCGCGAACTTCGCCCGGTGCTAGCCATTTGGCCGACTTTCCAGCTTCGCTTTTATCCAATCCCATACCGGGGCTGGTGCGCGTCCGTAGTAGGAGGTGGTGGCAAAAATTACAGCGCTTCCGGCTGAAGGAGCTTGGGGTGCGGCTGGATCGGCGACGCCAATTCGTGCGCTGACTTCCATTGCCGTCCCTGCGGAAGACACCAAAAATTGTGTATCACTCAATCGCAGATGGTCATTTGGGTAGGCCTTTGCGATGGCGCCGACCAAGCGCTCATTGGGAGCGGGTAGCAAAATGGCGAAAATCGTCATCGATCACCCGGCAGAGCGTTGGGCGGAGCGCCGTCGTCGCGTCAGACTGCCCCGTCTCCGGTGGTGTTTGCAAGGCGACTAGGGCAGCATTGGTCTTTTCCGATGGCCTCATTCGTCGTCGTCACAGCCGCTGGACGAAAGCGTCGAGGTCGGCGGGGGTGCCGAGCGAGACCGCGGCGAGGCTGTTGTCGATGCGCTTGACGAGGCCGGCGAGCACACGGCCGGCGCCCAGTTCAACGACCTCCTCGACGTCGCTCCGGGCGAACAATTCGACCGTCTCGCGCCAGCGCACGATGTGCGTGACCTGCTCGACCAGCAACTCCCTGATCTCGGCGGGGTCGCGGGTCGCGGCGGCGGTGACGTTGGCGACGAGCGGCGCGACCGGCGGCACCAGCGTGGTCTCGGCCAGCGCCTCGCGCATCACGTCGGCCACCGGCGCCATCAAGGGGCAATGAAACGGGGCACTGACCGGCAGCATGATGGCGCGGGCGCGACGCGGGCCGGCCAGCAGGGCGGCGCGCTCGACCGCAGCGGTGTGGCCGCTGACGACGATCTGGCCCGGCCCGTTGTCGTTGGCGAGCGCGCAGACCTCGCGCGTCGCGCCGATCGCCTCGGCGCAAATGTCGCGCGCGGCGGCGAGGTCGAGGCCGAGGAGGGCCGCCATCGCGCCGGCGCCGACCGGCACCGCCTCTTGCATCGCGCGGCCGCGCCGCTGGACCAGCCGCGCCGCATCGCCAACCGTGATCGCGCGCGCCGCCGCCAGCGCCGAATATTCGCCGAGCGAGTGGCCGGCGACAAAGGCGGCGCC
>DATJUL010000380.1:0-16326 GCA_035502295.1 Allostellaceae bacterium
GAGACCGAGGAAGACGGCGTGATCATGGCGATCGAGCACGATGCCCTGCCGATTGCGGCGGTGCAGTTCCACCCCGAATCCGTCATGACCGCGGCGGGCGAAGTTGGCATGCCGATCATCGAGCGAGCGTTTGAGGTACTATGCGCAAAGGCTGCCGCCGAGGCCGCCGGCTAGGCTGGCGCCGCGGGACGAAAGCGCCTACATAAGCGACTTCGCCAATCCGCCGCGACGCCTTATCGCCGATGATCCTCATCCTGTTTGTTATCCAGGCCTTGCTGGCCTTTGCGCTGATCGGCGTCGTGCTGTTGCAGAAGAGCGACGGCGGCGCGCTTGGCAGCATCGGCGGCGGCGCCGGCATGTCGGGCTTTATGACCGGACGGTCGACCGCCAATCTGTTGACCCGCACGACCGCGATCCTCGCCGCCGCGTTTTTCGTCGTCTGCATCCTGCTCGTCGTGCTGAGCAACCGCGCCGGCGCGCCGACCTCGTTTATCGATCAGGGCGCGCCGCCGCCGACCATGCCCGCGGCGCCGGCCACGAAGCCGGTGCCGGCGGCGCCGACCCATCCGGCCGCACCGAGCGCGCCGCTCGCCAAGTGAACGGCGCGGCGAATCGCCGGCGCGCAACCTCGGCGCTTCGGCCGGTGCGCCGGTCGGGCAGCGGCGATCGACGGCCGGACCCGGCACGGCCAAGCGATTGTCAGGCTTGGGCAATGTACCGGCGCAGCGCTGCTCGGGCGGTTTGACATGGGATCGCGATGCCGCTTGCTATACACTGAAGTTCCATGACGCGGTTCATCTTCATCACCGGCGGCGTGGTCTCCTCCCTCGGCAAGGGTCTGTGCTCGGCGGCGCTGGGCGCGCTGTTGCAGGCGCGCGGCTTCCGGGTGCGCCTCAGGAAGCTCGACCCCTACCTCAATGTCGATCCCGGCACGATGAGCCCCTACCAGCACGGGGAAGTCTACGTGACCGACGACGGCGCCGAGACCGACCTCGATCTGGGGCACTACGAGCGCTATGTCGGCGTCGCCGCGCGCAAGAGCGACAGCGTGACGACCGGGCGCATCTATTCGACCGTGATCGGCCGCGAGCGGCGCGGCGAATATCTCGGCGCGACGGTGCAGGTGATCCCGCACGTGACCGACGCGATCAAGGAATTCATCACCGCCGACCTGGCGGGCGAGGATTTTGTGCTGTGCGAGATCGGCGGCACGGTCGGCGACATCGAGAGCCTGCCGTTTCTCGAAGCTATCCGCCAGCTCGGCAACGAATTGGGCCGCGAGCGCGTCCTCTTCGTGCACCTGACGCTGGTGCCGTGGATCGCCTCGGCCGGCGAATTGAAGACGAAGCCGACGCAGCATTCGGCGAAGGAACTCTTGGGCGTCGGCATCCAGCCCGACATCCTGTTGTGCCGCTGCGAGCGGCCGATCCCCGAGGGCGCACGCAGCAAGATCGCGCTGTTCTGCAATCTGCGCGAACGGCGGGTCATCCCCGCGCTCGATGTCGATACGATCTACGCCGTCCCCGCCGCCTATCACGCGGAAGGCTTTGACCGCGAGGTGTGCGCCCATTTCGGCCTTATCGCGCCGGAACCCGACCTCACGCGCTGGGATGAGATCGTCGGCCGCATCCGCCGCCCCGAGGGCGAGGTCACGATCGCCGTCGTCGGCAAATACACGCATATTCCCGACAGCTACAAATCCTTGGCCGAGGCGATGACGCATGGCGGCATCGCCAACAACGTGCGGGTCCGGCTCGACTGGATCGAATCTGAGGTGTTCGAGACCGAGGCCGAGGCGCTGGCCCAATTGGAAGGCGTGCACGGCATCCTGGTGCCGGGCGGCTTTGGCGAGCGCGGCTCGGAGGGCATGATCGAGGCGGCGCGGTTTGCCCGCGAGCGGCAGGTGCCGTATTTCGGCGTCTGCCTCGGCTTGCAGATGGCGGTCATCGAGACGGCGCGGCACCGCGCGCAGCTGCCCGGCGCCGGGTCGAGCGAATTCGGCCCGTGCTCGCACCCGGTCATCGGGCTGATGACCGAGTGGGTGCGCGGCAACACGCTGGAGCAGCGTGAGGCGGGCGGCGATCTTGGCGGCACGATGCGCCTGGGCGCCTACGCGGCCGTGCTCGACCCGGAAAGCCATGTCGCGGAAATCTACGGCACGACGCAGATCAGCGAGCGTCACCGCCATCGCTATGAGGTCAACATCGCCTATCGCGACACGCTGGAGGCCGCGGGGCTGCATTTCTCCGGCATGTCGCCTGATGGCCTGCTGCCCGAAATCGTCGAAATCCCCGACCACCCGTGGTTCATCGGCGTGCAGTTTCACCCCGAATTGAGATCGCGCCCGTTCGAGCCGCACCCCTTGTTCACCTCGTTCGTCAAAGCCGCCGTCGACCAATCCCGGCTGGTGTAGAGGGGCTGTCCCGGCGAAGGCCGGGACCCACTTGTCATGCTGCTCGCATTTGGAACGATAGGTCCCGGCTTTCGCCGGGAATGCGGAAGGGAGGAGCGTGACCAAAATGCACCCTCGTCACATCAAAGTCGGTGATTTCACGATCGGCAACGATCTGCCGCTCGTGTTCATCGTCGGGCCGAATACGTTGGAATCGCGGGCGCATGCGCTGGAGATGAGCGCGGCGCTGAAGGAGTTGGCGGCGCGGCTCGCTATTCCGCTGATCTACAAGACCTCGTTCGACAAAGCCAACCGCTCGTCGCTCGCCGGCGCCCGCGGCATCGGGATCGACGCCGGGCTGCCGATCCTCGCCGAGGTGCGCGAGACGAGCGGATTGCCGGTGTTGACCGACATCCACACGCCAGAGCAATGCGCGCCGGTCGCCGAAGTTGTCGATGTGATCCAGACGCCGGCTTTTCTGTGCCGCCAGACCGATCTGCTGCTCGCCGCCGGGCGCGCCGGCAAGCCGGTCAACGTCAAGAAGGGGCAGTTTCTGGCGCCGTGGGAGATGGCCAACGTCGCCGCCAAGATCGCCTCGACCGGCAACGACCAGATCATGCTGTGCGAGCGCGGCGCCAGCTTCGGCTACAACACGCTCGTCGCCGACATGCGCGCCTTGCCGATCATGGCGCGCACCGGCTATCCGGTCGTCATGGATGCGACGCATGCCGTGGCGCAACCGGGCGGCCTCGGCGACCGCTCCGGCGGCGAGCGCGAATTCGGTCCGGTATTGGCGCGCGCCGCGGTCGCGATCGGCGTCGCCGCGGTGTTTATCGAAACGCACCAAGACCCCGACACCACGACGGGCGCCGAGGGCCCGACGATGCTGCCCCTGAGGGCGCTGCCCGAATTGATCGAAACGCTGGTCGCGCTCGACCGTATCGCGAAATCCCGCCCGCTCGCGGCGCCGTGATGCGCAGCGTCAGATGCCGAGATAGCTCGATTTGACGGCGTCGTTGGCCCACAGCTCATCTGGCGGCGCGGAATAGACGACCTGCCCCTTTTCCAGCACATGCACGTAATCGACCAGGCGGATCGCCAGCGAGGCGTTCTGTTCGACGAGCAGGATCGACAAGCCCTGCTGCCGCAGCGTGCCGATCGCCTCCCACACGCCCTGGATGATGATCGGTGCCAGGCCCTCGGACGGCTCGTCCATGATCAGGCAGTCGGGGTTGGTCATCAGGCCGCGGCCGATCGCCAGCATCTGTTGCTCGCCGCCCGACAAGGTGCGGGCGCGCTGGTGGCGGCGTTCGGCGAGGCGCGGGAACAGCGCATAGACGCGATCGAGGGTCCAGCCGTGACGGGCGGTGCTGCGCTCGGCAACGCGCAGGTTCTCGGCCACGGTCAGCGTCGGAAACACGCGCCGCCCCTGCGGCACCAGCCCCATGCCGGCGCGCACCGTCGCAAACGATGAGGTGCCGGTGATGTCGGCGCCCTTGAACAGGATGCGGCCGCGCCGCGGTGGCGTAAACCCGATGATCGAGTTGACCAGCGTCGTCTTGCCGACGCCATTGCGCCCGAGCAGCCCCAGGATCTGCCCCTGTTCCAGGCTCAGCGACAAGCCTTGCAGCACATAGGCGTCGCCGTAATAGGTGTGGATGTCGTGGACTTCGAGGAGCGCCATGGCTCACGCCGTGCCGAGGTAGATCTGCCGGACGCGCTCGCTGCCGCGGATGTCCGAGGCGGCGCCGGTTTCGAGGATTTCGCCGAAACGCAGGACCGTAATGCGATCGGCGACATCGAACACCACGTCCATGTCGTGCTCGATCAGGAGGATCGCGAGGCTGCGTTCGAGCCTGCCGAGAAACCGCCCCATCTCCTGCGATTCACCGGAGGACAACCCGGCAACCGGCTCGTCGAGAAGCAGGATTTTCGGGTCGCTGGCGAGGCCGAGGACGATTTCGAGCTGGCGCTGTTCGCCGTGCGACAAATTGCGCACCTCGACATCCTTGCGCGCGAGAAAGCCGGCCGTGTCCAACAGCGCGAAGGCCTTGTCGTAAATGTCGCGGTAGGACGACCGAAACCGCCAGGCGACAAATTTCATGCGGCGCAGCCCTGTCACCGCCAGCAGCACGTTGTCGAGCACGGTCAGCTTCGGAAACAGGCTGGTGATCTGAAATGTCCGCGCCATGCCGAGCGCGGTGCGCCGCTGGCTCGGCCACCGCGTCACATCCTGGCCGAACAACAGCACGCGCCCCGCGCTCACCGGCAACAGGCCGGTGATGACGTTGAACAAGGTCGTCTTGCCGGCGCCGTTGGGGCCGATGATCGCGTGGCGCTCGCCGGCGCGCAGGTCCAGGCTGATGTCGGTCAACGCGTTGAGCCCGCCGAACCGCTTGCACAGCTGCTCGAGCCGCAGCACCGGCTGCGGCCCGCTCCCGCCCGCTTCCGCTACTTGCAATATTTGCACGGCGGATAATTCCGGCTGTACACCGGCTCTTTCAGATAGGCGGTTTTGTTGAAGGTCCAGAACTGGCTGACGTGGGGATAGGTCTTGATCACGACGTTCCACAGCTCGGCCTTCGGATAACCGAACATCTTGGTTTTTTCCACTTTCCGGATATAGATGTTCTGGACCGGGTTGCGCATGTCGTCAAAGCTGACCGGGCCGCGCGGCGCATCGACCTTGAGCGCGGTGAGCAGCTTGATGAATTGCTTGGCGCCGGGCCATTTGCCGTGGGTCTCTTTCATTACATCATCGATCATCATCGCGGTGGTGTAGTTGCTCTCGGAGAAATAGCCGGGAACCTCACCGAATTTTGCCCGGTACTCCTTGACGAAGGCCGCGTTCTCGGGCGTCTGCAACGCGGCACTGTATTGCAGCGCGGAGATCGCGCCGATGACTTCGTTTCCCATGTGGGGCAGCATGAATTCGTCAAACGTGGCGCCGCAACCGATCAGGTGCTTTTTCGGAATGATGCCGGATTCCTGCAACTGCTTGGCCAGTTGCAGCATCCCGGCGCCGACCGGCAGGATGAAGACGGTGTCCGCCGCCGGGTTGATCGAGCTGATGTAAGGCGAGTAATCAACCGTGTTGATCGGTGGCCACATCTTCTGGATGATCTCGCCGCCGCACGCCTCGAATGTCTTCTGAAAGCCGCCGACCACTTCATAGCCGAAGGCATAATCGGCGGCGATCGTGACGACTTTCTTGTAGCCGTGGTGGCACGCCCAATCGCCAAACGGATGGCTCGGCTGCGAACTGGTCCAGCCGGTCCGCACGAAATACGGATATTTGCCGATGTCGCGCTGGGTCAGGTTGTCCGAGGCCGCGATCGAGGCGACGTAAACCGTCTTCTCACGGGTGCTGAGCGGCGCCAGCGCGTAACCCGTCGAGGCAAGGACGCCGCCGACCAGCATATCGACATGGTTCTGCTTGATGAGCTTTTCGGCCTGCAGCACGGCGGCCGACGGCTTCGCTTCGGTATCCGCGACAATCAATTCGACCTTGGCGCCGTGGAAGTCGCCCTTGTGGTCGTTCAGATACATCTTGAAGCCGTCGATCATGTCGGTCGCGATCTGCGCCAGCGGCCCGGTCACCGGCGCGAGAAGGCCGATCTTCAACTCCTCGGCGCCGGCGCGCGGCGCGGCGAGCGCCGAGAGCGCGACGACGACCGCGGACAGACCGGCGATGCGAAGCCAATTGGCGGTCATTCGATCCCCCCTTCTTTGATTTCGAGTTCGTTGGCGCGGCTCGCCGGCCGCGGCAAGCCGCCGGTCGACGGGGCGCGGACGGCGACCGTCTGGCGCCGTTGCAACAGCGTCCCGAGCAGGCCGTCGGGCAGGTAGGAGATGGTCAGCACGTACATCCCGCCCAGCACGTACGGCCACCATGGCACCAGCGTGCTGAGATATTCGCGCAGAAACAGCACGATGGCGGAGCCGAGGACGCCGCCAACCAAGGTTCCGGGTCCGCCGAGCACGACCATCAACAGCGCATCGACCGAGGTCGTCAGCGTCACATCTTCCGGGCTTACCTCGCTGCTCACATGCGCCCACAGGACGCCGGCCAGCCCGGCAAACGCGCCCGACACGATGAAGGCAATGTATTGATGCAGCCACACGTTGTAGCCGAGGATGCGCATCCGCGTTTCGTGCTCGCGGATGCCGACGAGGCTGCGCCCGAACGGCGACTCTACGAAGACGTAGAGCAGCCCCAGCGACAGCGCAAAAAACCCGAAGACGAGATAGAAATAGGCCGTGTCGTTGCTGAGATGGATCGCGCCGAAGACCGGCCGGCTCGCCAGGTTGAGGCCGTTGTCGCCGCCGGTCAGCGAATCCCAGCGATAGGCAAGGCCCCAGACGCATTGGCTCAGCGCCAGCGTGATCATCAGGAAATAGACGCCGCGGGCGCGCAGCGCAAAGACACCGAACACCGCCGCCGTCGCGGCCCCCAACAGGCTGCCGAGCAGCACCACCAGCCAGAAGCCCCAGCCGAGGCCGAAATTGCAGCGCACCGCGAGGATCGCGGTCAGATAGGCGCCGAGGCCGAGAAAGGCGGCGTGCCCGAGCGAGGCGATGCCGGTAAAGCCGAGCAAGAGATCGAGGCTCATCGCCAGGATCGCCAGGATCAGGATGCGGGTGACGAGCAGCAGCAGAAAGGGCGTGGTGTGCGGCGTCACGATGGCCACCGCGAGCAGCAGCGCCAGCACCGTCAGCACCTTGGTTCGGCGGCTCATGGTGCGCGGTCACTCGCGCCCGAACAGCCCGGTCGGCTTCACCGCGAGGAGCAGCACGAGAGGCGCGTAGAGGGTGAAATAAGACGCCTGCGGGAACAGCACCTTGCCGAAATCGTCGACGAGACCGACCACGACCGCGCCGATGGCCGCGCCGGCCAGGCTGCCCATGCCGCCGATGATCACGACGGCGAAGGCGAGCGGCAGAACCTCGAAGTCGAGCCCCGGATAAATCCCGAGAAACCCGCCGCCGATGACCCCGCCGAGCCCGGCAAGGAAGGCGCCGAGGCCGAAGGTCAGCATCGAGACGCGCGAGGTGTCGACGCCGATGCCGCGCGCCATCTGTGCGTCGTCGACGGTGGCGCGGACCATCGCGCCGGCCCGCGTGCGGTCGAGCACCAGCCACAATGCAAGGCCGATCGCCCCGGCGACGGCAATGATGAAGATACGGTAGAGCGGCAGATAAAGGTTGCCGACGATGACGGCATGCATCAGCACCGCCGGCGGGTTGATGCTGAGATCGTCGCCGCCCCAGATGTCCAGCGCCCCCTGCTGAAACAACAGCACAAAGCCGAAGGTCAGCAGGACCTGCCGCAGCGGATCGGTGCCGAGCGGGCGCAGAAAGATGCGCTCCATCAGGACGCCGATGACCGCGACCGCCAGCGCCGCGACCGGGATCGCCAGGAGCCATGAGCCGGTCGCCGACATCACCGTCAGCGCGACGTAGCCGCCAAGCAGAAAAAACGAGCCATGCGCCAGGTTGACGATGCGCATGACCCCGAAGATCAGCGACAATCCGCTGCCCAGCAGAAACAGCAGCGCGCCATAGGACACGCCGTTGAACACCTGCAACAGCCAGAAATGCATATCCATCGCCGGCGGCGTCCCCCTCCCCCGCTGCGTCCGATTGCGGCCACTCTATCCCACATCCCATTCGCCGAGCCAGCCTGCCGGGCGCGACGAAACGTACAGGTGCGGAACATCGGGAGGATTGGCGGATCGCCTCTCACTTCGCCTCGACGATCCCGGACGAACTTGCCGACGTCGGAGGGGCGGTGCCCGCCGGCGCCTCGACGATCGACGGAGAGGAGGCCGCCCGCCGGACCGACCCGGCGGTTCGGTGCGGACGGCGATATATCCGGCGCCGCGTGGGTTTGTGCAGGGCGAGTTCCGCCATAACATTGCCGAGGCCGACTTCGGCAGCCGCCGGAAAGACAAACCCGTCACAGGCATTGGTGGGGCTTGCACCCGGTGCGTTGAACAGCGCTGACAAGGCCTGGGTGAGCGCCTGGACACCTTGCGGTACGGCGACCTCGGTCGCACAGGCCGGTCCCGTCGCGGTAGAGCTTTCGCTGGCGCGATAATAGCGTTGCGCCGCTTCCAAGTAACCACGCGACTGGGCAGCGCTCCCCAGGTAATACCACGTCAAATCGTCGCCGTAGCCGGTCTGCATGATCAGCATCGCGAGACCCTGCCATTGGCCGGATTTGTATAACACCAGCGCCTGCGCGCGCTGCGCCAGCCAGGTGGGCTGGCAACTGGGGCCGCAATTGAGTGCGGCATATCCCAATCGGAACTGATTCATCAATGGATCGTTCTGTGCGACCGCATTCTGCGTCGCACAGACGATGAGTACCGTTATCGACAGGCCGACGCTCCACCAGCGAAGCCGATTGCGCATTGCTTGCTTCCCCCGATCAAAGGTCCTTCCACAGGCCTCTTTTGGCCTCGCGTGCCTGGTTTTCGAACTTGCGATAGTCGGCGGTCGCGCCCTCGCCGACCCGAGCGACGCCGCTCAACACCGCGGTCGCGCCGACATCCGACCCATCCGCTGCACGACACAGGTAGCGGCCGGTCTGCGCGATTGGGGTGCATTTCAACGTCCCTGCTTTATGAAGGAGCCAGTCTTCAAAGGGCGCAAGAACCTCCGGCGGTCCCGGATCGACGCCGATGAGCCGGATGCGGCTGGTGCCGACGACCAGTGTCGTGGCGTTTGGCACCTCGGTGACCGGGCCGCTGACGACCGCCGCCGCAGTGGCGCTTGGAAGCGCGGACGATGTCGTAACCGGCGCGGAGACCGGCAAGGGTGCTCGGGGCGGCGGCGCGGCAGCGACCGGGGCGCCTGTCGGCAGTGCGGTTGCTGCGACGGGCGCCGGTTTCTGCGCCGGCGCTGGTAGAGTCGCGGGCGCGTTGCTCACGAGCTTGATCGCGGTGTCGGGGATGTACGCGATTGCCTTGTTCGGCAGCTCGATCTGCACCCACCGTCCGCCGGCGACGACGCCGATCGCCTCGATCTGCGCGCCGGCGGCGATCTCTCCCAATGATTTGCCTTCGGGAGCCGGGCGATCGAGGGCGGTTACAGTCTGGCGCAGCGTTGCCGTCTGGTTGAGCCATTCGCTGATCTTTGGCGCGGCAGCCGGCTCGGCAGCGTGCGGCGACGCCGGCGCCAGTGCGACCGCCGTGCCGGTAACGAGCAGCCCAACGAGCGCGAGCGACAACCGATACATCACGCCTCGCTCCTGCAAGCGGCGCCAGACGCATCCGCGGCTCCCGGCCCGGCGGATCGCACGGCCCCGCCTTTGCCGCTATTTTTTTCGCCGCACCGGTGCCGATCGCGGCGCCGCCCTGAAGGCCGGCCGCGCCGCCGGCATTCGCTGAAAACTGTTATGGAACTGATAGGCGCGCGGACCGAAGTTGCTCGGCCGGACGTAACTGCGCGGCCCGGCGTAATCGCGCTGTCGCGTGTCACCGCGCGGCCCCATGGCGCTGCGCCGCCCGCCGTAGCTGCCGCGCCTGCTGTAGCCGCTCAGCCGCCCGTCGCGGCCCGGCCCGCTGCCGCGTCGCTCGGTGCCGTGCGACACTATATCGCGCCCCGTCCGTTCCAACCCCGAATGCGGTCCGCGCAGTCCGCCGAAGGATGTGTGCACGATCGGCTTGATGCGCAGTCGATCCCCGCGCAACACGGCGAAGTGTGCCAGGCGGTCGCGGGGAACATCCAGCCGGTGGCGGCCTGCCGTCTCGCCGCGCGCGAACGCGTCCCTCGCCATGACGGTAGCCGCCATGAGGTTGGCGAATCTCGCGTGGCCGCCGCCGCCACCTCCATTCCCCCCATCAGCGCTGCCAGCGCCGCCACCCTGGTCACTGCCACTGCCGTCATTGCCGCCGTCATTGCCCTGATTCAGGTCCTGGAGGAACGCGGGATCGGCGGCAAACCACGGGACATATGCTTCGCCGGGTGCCAACGGAACCCAGCCGACATCGGAATCGTCGTCGGGCGGTGCCACAAAGGCCACGAGGGCCGGCGCGTAAACCGGCGTGGCCGTACTGGGGCCGGGTATCCAGCCCCAGCGGTCGGCGATCCGCGCCCAGCGGCCGTAGTGGAACGGAGCAAATCCCCACGGCTGGTCGTCGATCCACGTCCAGCCCCACGGTGCGATCGACGCCCAATGACCATATCGATAGGGCGCCCAATCGGCCGGCAGTGGCTGCGGATAGGGAAACCACACGGGACCGTACGGGGGAATGTTTTGCCACGCGCCATAGGGCGCGAGTTCGTCGTAGCCCGTTATCTGCGGCGAGACGGCGGGAGCCGGCGGCGCGGCCTTGGGTGTGCTGGAGGCCGGCCGCGGGAGAACATCGTTCGGCGCCGGGGCGACGGGCTGCGGGCCGACCGCTTGCCGCGTCGCCGTCGAAAGCGGTGGCGCGACGAGAGCTTCCTGCGGCCCGGCCGCGCTCTCCGCCGTCGGCCCTTGCACTTTTACCGCGGGTACCGCGGGCAGGGGCGTCGGATTTTCAATCGATGCCTGGCGCAGATCGGTGTCGGCCAACGGCGGCTCGCCGAAGCGTTGTGTTGTCACGGTGACCGGGAATGTTCCAGCCAGCAGCGCCTCGTGACCGGCGGCGACATCCTTCTCGTCGTCGCTGCCGATGGCGCGGGCCTCGCCATTTAGAACCATGACCTTCGACGGCTCATCCTTTTCGCCTGCGAGGACGTCATAGCCGCCGTTTTCCAGCAGCCAAAACGAGCCGTTGGGCATCTCGAATTCGGCGTTTTCGCCGTTGCCGATATCGTGCAGATGGAGAAAGACGCGCCCGCAGCGAACCATCGCTTCGATCGACCGATCGGTCAGGTTGAGGACATCGAGCACCGTACCGGCCGACATCTCAATCGTATCGGGCCCGATCCGGATCGTCGCCCGCGCCATCGGTCCGGTTTCGATCGACATATTCTGCGCCACCGGATCGTTGATGTCCGCCGACGACCAATCGAGGCGTGTGCGGTCGCCTGCCTCCGGGTCGAGAGCGTATTGGACCTCGCCGGTGGCAACGGTAAGCGCACCGACGCGAGCCGGCGGATCCTCAGACAACGCCGGTGAGACGAGCCCAACCATCAATATCAGCGATATGACGGTAACACGCATAATCGCAATGCTATCAGATCAAAACCGCAGCCCGGTAGCGTCCACGCATGCCCTCGCGCGCGGCAGGCGGGCGGTTCGCTGTATCACTGAGATCGTGGGGATTTTCGGCCCGGACTCACGCCGATTGCGGCCCTGGAATTTTGCGCGCAGGACGGTTGTGGCGCTTTTGCGCTTGCGTTTGTTATCAACCTGGCGAGCGCCTCATCAATGGTTACGCACAGAATGAGAGTCGTGATGATAGTGAAGCGATCATCGCGGCCGGCCGCGCAGCACGATGGCGCGGAGCAGCGAGGTGTCGATCGCGACGAGGCTGCCGTCGAGGTCGACGACGAGCGGTGGTGCGCGACGATCCGCCCCGCCACCCGCGGTTGCTTCGTCCAGCCCCTCGACCGACGCGCTCCCGGAAATGCGTGCCAATGTGAGCAACCCTCGGCATCGCTGCCCCCACCCCCGTCCGACGCGCGCCGGCTCCCTTGTTCTACGCGGCGCCTTGACTTGGTTTTTTGAGCGGGCAAGCTCTCCGATGGGTCGTCGGAGCAGCGCCTATGTCGAGCGCGCCGGGGGAGCCGGTCGTCTTCATCAGCTACAGCCATATGGACGAGCCGGAGCGCACGCCCGAAGGCGAGATTTATTGGCTGCGCGAAATCCAGTCCCATCTGCGCCCGGCGATCCGTCGCGCGAATGGCAGATTTGGGGTCTGGACCGACGCGGCGATCACCGGCGGGGCTGATTGGGAAAGCGATATCAAGGCGAAGCTGGCGGTTTGCGACATCTGCATCCTTCTGGTCTCGCGCCATTCGCTCGCGTCGGAATACGTCATCGACGTCGAGATCGAGACCATCCAGCAACGCCAAGCGCAAGGTCACAAGGTCCAGATTTACCCGATAGCGCTCTCGCCTTTCGCGCCGGAGACGGTGCCGGCGGCTCTGTTGGCCCTGAACGTGAAGCCGCGGCTCGACAAGCCCTTATCAAGCTTCTCCTACCACGACCGCGGCATCGAAATTTCGAAGATCGTCACCGAAATCGTCCGCTTACTCGGCGTCAGCGCTGCTCCGCAGGCGGAAACCCCGTATGTAAACCTGGTTGGGCCGGACGCGGAGCCGGCGCGGCTCGACGACGCCTGGCACGGTCCGGCCACAACCGCCAACCCGGTTCTCGCGGCGGCGGCGCCGGAGGTGCGATCCTCGCCGCAGCCACCTCCAGTGCGCTCGCTGCGGCTGACCGCGATGATCGCTGGGGCTGTTTTCGTTGCTCTGGCGGCGGGCGGACTGATCTTCTGGCTGCCGGCGCTTTCACCGTCACCGCGCAGGCAAATAAGCGATGCAGTGCCGTTTGCCCAAAATGCAGTTGCGCTGTCTCTCGCGGCGCACTCGGTCGTCGCCAGCGAGGCCGCTTTTCTCAAGGAAAACCCAAAAGTCACCGTGACGATCAAGGGCTACTGTACGCCAGAGGAGGGCAGACGGTTTGGTCCCGGCGTACTGGCGACGTTGCGCGCCAACAAAGTGCGTGACGAACTGGTGGCGCGCGGCGGCATCCCCGGGACAAGAATAACGCACGCAGCCACCGCCACCGCATGCAACGCGGAGCAGGCCCGGGTCGTCATTGTAGAGAATTAAAGCGCTGGCACCCGCGCCGCTCCTGTTGCAAGCCGACATCAGACTTTCATGGTCGACGCTCGGTAAATCTCGTCGATAGCTTCCGCCAGGGCCGCCTCAAACGCGGCGTCGCTCATCGAATGCCTCAGGTCTTCAACCAAGGCCCGCGAAAAGCTCGCGATCATGCCGTGATTGGCGGCGAGGCGTCGGCATGCGTCAACTCGTGTATAGCCGCCAGAAAGCGCGACGACCCTGGTCACCCGGTGATGGCTGACCAATGGCGCATAAAGATCGGGGACATCCGGTATCGTCAGCTTCAGCATGACCTGGCTGCGATTCGGCAGCGCGTCGAGCTTCCTGGTCAATTCGGCGAGAAGGATCGCTTCCGCGCCGGCTTTGTCCGGGCTCTTGATCGACACTTCCGGTTCGATGATCGGCATGAGACCATGCTCGGCGATCCGCGCGGCCGCATCGAACTGCTGCGCTACCACGGCGGCGATGCCGTTTTTGGAGGGGCGGTTGATCAGCGAGCGCATCTTGGTGCCGAAGACACCGAGCCCCACTGCTCGGGTCAAAACCGCATCGAGTTGCGGCATCGGTTTCATCAAGCTGACACCATCCCTCTCGATCTCGAGCCCCTTGTCGACCTTCACAAAGGGGATGACCCCTCGCTCTTCCCACAAGAACACCGGCGTCGGCTTTCCCCGCACCTCGCCGTCCATCGTGCCTTCGAAGAGAATCGCCGCGATAACCTTGGCGCCGGTGAAGGCTGACGCGGTCATGATGCGCGCGCGCATCTGATGCATGAGACTGAACATCTCGGCATCGCCGCTATAGGCGGTGTCCGGAATACCATAAAGGCGCAGAGCGCCGGGCGTCGATCCACCGCTCTGGTCAAGTGCGGCGATAAAGCCATCCCGTCCAGACATCTGCGCCATCATCCGATTATCGGCCATGATCGTTACCCTCGCCCGAATATATCGAGTTCGCGATCGCCTCGGCGATCCCTCGTGCGGGCTGCGGCAAATTTCGGCTCTGGGTATGCTTGAGCCGAATAATCCCGGCCAGCTGACCGATGGCAACGAGAATTTGCAGCGAGCGCCGATATCAAGCTAACATCATTGAGACCCCTGCTCCAGCGACGGCTGCTGCGATTCCGCTGGCCCGGCGCCAGCACCAAGGTTCGCCCGAACGACCGACCTTCGCGAGCGATTTTTTTTGTTGCGCGGGGGATTCCGCGGCTGACTCGGCGCTTATCGACAAAACCCTCGTTAAAGTCGACTGGGCATGCCATTTTGGTGGCGGCGAGAGGGGGATAGATGACCAGGAAGATCGCGCTCGAGGAGCATTTCCTCGTCGAGGGGTTCGCCAATATGGGCCGCACCGAGGGCAGCGGGCCGGCGGCGGCGTTCCGCCGCCAGGCGGCCGAGCGGCTGCCGGAAATCGACGCGCTGCGGCTCGACGCGATGGACAAAGCCGGTATCGACGTCTCCGTGCTGTCGCTGTTCAACCCCGGCATCCAGGGCGAGCGCGACACCGCGACGGCGATCCGCAAGGCCAAGACGGTCAACGACACGCTGGCCGAGCGGATCGCCAGGCATCCGGCGCGCTTCCGCGGTTTCGCCGTGGTGCCGCTGCAGGAACCGCGGGAGGCCGCCGCCGAACTGGAGCGCGCGGTGAAAGATCTCGGGTTCATGGGCGCGCTGATCAACGGCCACACCCAGGGCGTCTATCTCGACGACCCGCGCTGCCTGCCGTTCTGGGAGCGAGTCGCGGCGCTCGATGTGCCGATCTACCTCCATCCGACAAACCCGATGACGATCCCGGCCGCGTTCGACGGCTATCCCGGCCTCGCGGGGGCGATCTTCGGCTGGGCGGCCGAAACCGGCGGGCATGCGCTGCGGCTGGTGCTCTCGGGCCTCTTCGACCGGTTCCCGGCGCTGACGATCATCCTCGGCCATATGGGCGAGGCGCTGCCCTTTTACCTCTGGCGCATCGACAGCCGCTTCAAGATCGGCGAGCCCAAGGTGGCGCTCCGCGAGATGCCGTCCGCCTACATCCGGCGCAACATCGCCGTCACGACCGCCGGCGCCTTTTCGCCCGAGCCGCTGCGCTGCACGATCGACGCGATGGGCCTCGACCGCGTGCTGTTCTCGGTCGACTACCCGCTCGAAGACAGCGACGAGGCCGCCCGGTTCATCGAGACGGCGCCGTTGAGCGACGTTGAGCGCGAGGCGGTGTGCTTCCGCAACGCGGAGCGCATCCTCAAGCTGTGAGCGCCGGCGCCGCGACCGGCGGGATCGCGAATTGCCGGACCGCGTTGCCGCCCATCATGCGGGCGATCAACGGCTCCGGCGCCGCCAGCCTGGCGGCTTGGCAGACGCCCAAGCTGAAACACTACCTCGCCGACTTTCCGGCCGCCGACGCGCTGCACAAAGCCCAATCCGACGCCGAGGCAATGCTGCGTCGCTACCGCGTCTGAACGGCCGCCGCATGGCGGTCGCAGTTCCCCCGCTTGTCTCGCGCGGCCGCGCCATGCGGCCCCGCCCTTTCCGGCGGCGGCGGGTTTGGCTATCGTTGCCCGGAAAAGCGGCAGCATGATCGACGCCGGAGGGGTGGCATGAGCGAGGCGGCAGAGACTTACGATTTCATCGTGACCGGCGCCGGCTCGGCCGGCTGTCCGGTGGCGGCGCGGCTCTCGGAAAGCGGCCGATACCGCGTCCTGATCCTCGAAGCAGGTCCCCCCGACAGCTATCCGTGGATCCACATCCCGCTCGGCTACACGAAGACCTTCACCCACCCGCGCTACAACTGGATGTTCGAGAGCGAGCCGGAGCAGCAGTTGAACGGCCGCACGCTCTACCAGCCGCGCGGCAAGGTGTTGGGCGGCACCAGCTCGATCAACGGCATGGTCTACATGCGCGGCACGCCCTCCGATTACGACAGCTGGCGGCAGCGCGGCTGCGAGGGGTGGGACTGGGACGGCGTGCTGCCGTTCTTCAAGAAGGCCGAGCACCAGGAGCGCGGCGCGGACGACTTCCACGGCACCGGCGGGCCGCTGCGCGTGTCGAACCCGGTGCGCTCGCCGTTGGGCGACGCGATGGTGCAGGCCGCGATCGAGGCCGGCATCCCGGCCAACCCCGATTTCAACGGCGCCCGCCAGGAGGGCGTCGGCTATTACC
>DATJUL010000381.1:0-13559 GCA_035502295.1 Allostellaceae bacterium
GTCTACAAGCTCGTCGCCCAGGGCACGGTCGAGGAGCGCATGCTGGCGTTGCAGGCGCGGAAGCGCGCGGTGGCCGCGGGGATTTACGAAGAGCGGGCGGTCGACGGGCCGCTGCTCGATCCCGCCGACCTCGACCGGCTGTTCGAACCCTTGGGATCATAGAGCTGCGCCGGATCGACGAGCGGCTCGGCGATCGTCGTCCAGGCGCCGTCGCGCCAGGCGCGGAAAAAGCAGCTGCGCCGGCCGGTGTGGCAGGCGACGCCGTGCTGGTCGACCAGGAGGAGGAGCGTGTCGCCGTCGCAATCGAGCCGCATCTCGACGAGGCGCTGAATCTGTCCGGAGGTCTCGCCCTTATGCCACAGCGCGCGCCGCGAGCGCGACCAATAGCAGACCTGGCCCGCTTCCAGCGTCAGGCGCACCGCCTCGCGGTTCATCCAGGCGACCATCAGCACTTCGCCGCTGTCGTATTGCTGGGCGATCGCCGGCACGAGCCCGTCGACATCGAAGCGGATGTCGCCCAGCGCAGTCTCAATGGTGTCGGTCACTTGTCTTCCCTCGATCGCCTGGCCGCCGGCGCGTGCGTCAGCCGCCCGGGCCGCGGCGTTGTGCCTATCGCTTGGGCGCGCCAGCGGTTATGTTCGCCGCGCCAGTTTCCCCAGTCCGGGCGATAATCGCAGCCGTGAGCCTCCGCGTCATCCGCCATCCCGGTCCCGCAGCAAGCCATCCGCGCGACGCCGTGCTGGCGCTCGGCAATTTCGACGGGCTGCACCGTGGCCACGCCGCGTTGATCGGCGCCGCCCGCGACCGGGCGCACGCCGAGGGCGCCCCGTCCGCCGTCCTGACCTTCGAGCCGCACCCTCGCAGCGTCTTTGTGCCCGGCACCGAGCCCTACCGGTTGACCCCGTTCCGCGTCAAGGAGCGCGAGATCGCGCGGCTCGGCGTCGATCTGCTGTTCGTGCAGCGTTTCGACAAGGCGCTGGCGAAACAGAGCGCCGAAGCGTTTATCGCCGACCTGCTCGTCGGCGCGATCGGCATGAGCCATATCGTCGTCGGCCACGACTGCACGTTCGGCAACCGCCGCCGCGGCACGCCCGATATGCTGCGCGCCGCCGCCGCCGAACACGGCTTCGGCCTCACCGTCGTGGCGCCGGTGCGGGGCGGCGAAGGCGCGGTCTATTCCTCGACCCGGATCCGCGAATCGCTGCGCGACGGGCGCCCGCGCGAGGCGGCAGCGCAGCTCGGCCGCAATTGGGAGATCGACGGGCGGGTCATGGTCGGCGACCGGCGCGGCCGGACGATCGGCTTTCCGACCGTCAATATCGGGCTCGGCGACTATCTGCGCCCGGCCTTCGGCGTCTATGCCGTGCGCGTGTCGGGCGACGGTGCCGACGACCCGTTCCACGGCCGCATGATCGACGGCGTCGCCAATATCGGCCTGCGACCCACCGTCGGCACGCCGGAGCCGCGATTGGAAGCGCATCTCTTCGACCTCGACGCCGATCTCTACGGCCGGCACCTGCGCGTCGCACTCGTCGAGTTCATCCGGCCGGAACGGAAATTCGCCGGCCTCGACGCGCTCAAAGCCCAGATCGCCGAAGACGCCGCAAAGGCGCGCGACCTCCTCGCCGCCACCTAGTTTAAAACCAGTTCTGCTTGTCGACGATGTTGATGAGCGGCTGGCCGGCGGCAAAGCGGCGGCAGTTGTCGGTCAGGATTTCGAGCCATTTTTCGCGATAGGGCGCGCCCGATATCGCGACGTGCGGCGTGATCAGCACGTTTGGCATCGCCCACAGCGGGTTGTCGGCGGGCAGCGGCTCGGGGTCGGCGACATCGAGGCCGGCGCCGGCGAGGTGGCCCGAGCGCAGGGCCGCGACGAGATCGCCGGTCACGACGCAGCGGCCGCGCGCAATATTGATGAAATACGCGCCGCGCTTCATGGCGGCAAACCGGCCGGCATTGAACAGGCCGACCGTTTGCGGCGTCTCCGGTGTCGTCACGATAACGAAATCGGCCTCACCCAGCCGCGCGTCCAGCCGGTCGGGCCCGTCGAGGGCGGTCATGCCGGGCGGCCGTTCGGTGACGCGCGGGTCGATGCCGAGGACCCGCATGCCGAGCGCGGCGCACAATTTGGCGGCTTCTGCGCCGGCGCCGCCGACCCCGACGATCAGCGCGGTCTGCGCCGGCAGGTCGATCATATGCGGGCCGCGCTGCCAGCTTTTCTGCGGCAGATAGTGATCGAAGCGGCGGGCAAACGCGAGCAGGAACGCGACGGCATGCTGCGCCAGATGCTCGTTGTAGCTGCCGCGCATGTTGGTGACGACGACGTCGCTCCGCACCAGCGCGTCGTAAAACCACGCGCCGCCGAGACCGGCACGCGAGGCGCAGATCCAGCGCAGCTTCCGGGCGCGTCCGAACAGTTCGGGCGGCACCGTGCCGTAAGCGGCGTCGGCTTCGGCGATGTCGGAAGCGGCATCCGCGGCGTCGGCGAACGCCTTGACCGTCGCGTCGGGGACCGCCTGGCGGATTTTCTCGGCCCACGACGGGTCGACATCGGCACCGAGCAGCAGGATCGTGAACTTCATGGCATCGGCACTCCGCTCATGACGCGGCGCGGCGCCAGAATGGCGGCCGCGCGCGCACCGGGTCGAGCAGCGACCAGTCGCCGTCTTCCAGCACGTGGCCCTGTGGGTAGGGCGGCCGCGGTTCGAGGCCGAGCGAGCGGACGACCCGATCGTCGCGGTAATAGCATTGCAGCACGACGCGGGCGAGCGTCGCAACCGCCATGCCACCCTGCGCCCGCAATGCCGTCGCGACCGCCTCCCGGCGCGCCGGGTCGAGATCGCCGAGCGGCGCGCCGGCGAGCCGCGCCAAATCGTCGAGCGCCTGGCGCACAGGTTCGGCGTCGCGGCCGAGCGTCGCGACAATGTCGGCCTGGATCGCCGGGTCGTCGGCGCCGGGCACCGCATATTCGGCGCTTGCGGGGATCATGATGCCGGCGAGCGCGCGCAGATCGTCCCGCTGCCGCGGGGTGAGGGAATTTATCGACATCGTTTGCGATTACCCAGCCAACGCAACGCGGTTATGGTGCAGACCCTTCAGGCGGATTTCCATGGCTTTTTCGGATACCCAAAAATGCTTGGCGAGAGCACGGGGATCGGGATTTTCGGCGAATTCCTGACGCACCAGTTCTCCAGGCATTAAGATATCAACTGCGAGCCGATTTGCCTGGCTCTCATAATCGCTGCTCAGCATGCTCTGGTACGAATCGTGATCGACAATTTCAACGTTCATTAAATCGCGGTGCAACACATAATGTGCGATTTCATGTGCAATCGTAAAGCGCTGTCGAAGACGAGTGTCAAGACTATTGATGACAATTGCAAATCCTTGATTGCGTCGAATGAGTTTTCCTTTAATGTTCCGGTCAAGTGTGGAATAATAAATCGGAAGACCGAGATCACGAGCGACAAGCTCGACATTAACGGGCGCGTGTCGCTGATGCGCGGCGATTATCTGGAGGGGGGTTTCACCGTGCATCGGGTTCATCCTCAGCCTGTGCAATCTGGTCGGCTTCGACTGCTCCGGGCGATTGCTCGCCGCGGCCAAACGCGCGGCGAATCTCTTCTGCCGCTGCCATCGTCGCCGCGCTTACTGCCATATCAATAGCACGCGTGCGGATCTCGTTGTATCCCCAGATGGTTATCACCCCGACCGCAACGGCGACCGCCGTCACGATAAGGATGGCCGCAGTCAAAACCAATGTCGCGACGTCGGCCCCTTTTTCAATGCTGATGACGATGCCGTGTCGGCTGTAGAGCCAGCCGAGCCACAGCACGACCACGAATTCGCCGACCACGATGACCCACGCGGCCAGCCGCATTGTGCATCCGGTGCTCAATCTCGCCGGCCTCAGTCGAACAGGTTGGCGAGGCGCTGTTTGATCTGGTCGGCGACATAGAGCGCCAGCGCCTGGATTGTCGAAGTGGGATTGACGCCGCCGGAGGTGACGAAGAGCGAGCCGTCGACGACGAACAGGTTTTTCAAATCGTGCGACCGCCCCCATTCGTTGACGACCGACCGCTCGGGATCGGTGCCCATGCGCGCGGTGCCGAGGAGGTGCCAGCCGCCGTAGAGAATGGGGCTGTTGACGCAGATGTCGGTTGCCTCGGCCGCGGCGAGCACCTCCTTCGCGCGGGCGATGCCGTGTTCCATCATCTTCGCCGTGTTGGCGCCGATCGTGTAATCGATCTTCGGCGCCGGGATGCCGTGGCTATCCGTCAGCACCGGATCGAGCGTCACGCGGTTGTGCTCCTCCGGCAAATCCTCGCAGATCGCCGAGAGGCCGATGCGGTGGCCGTTGAGCCGGCGGAATGCGGCATGATGATCCGCGCCCCACGGCAGGATGCCCTTCTGCTCGCTGGCGACCGCTTCCATGACCGGCCCGACGCCGCGGCCGAACTGGAACGTATAGCCGCGCACAAAGCCGCGGGCGGGATCGGTCTCGTAGAATTCCTTGCTCCACAGGCAGGTCGGCGGCGCGCGGTTGCTGTCGGTCGGCGCCGCGACATAGCCGTAGAGCTGGGCGTAGGGGTGGAACATCAGGTTGCGGCCGACAAGGCCGCTCGAATTGGCCAGCCCGTTGGGGAACCTGCCCGACGCCGAATTGAGCAGCAGCCGCGGCGTGCCGACGCCGTTGCACGCCAGGATCACGACATGCGCGGCCTGGAACTGCTCCTTCCCATCGGCGTCGTAATAGACGACGCCGGCGGCCATGCCGTGTTCGTCGGTCGTGATCTCGCGCACCCGGCAATGCGTCTTCAATTCGACGCCTTGGCGCAGCGCCAAGGGCCAATAGGTAATGTCGGTGCTGGCTTTCGCGCCCTGCGCACAGCCCGGCGTGCAATGGCCGAGATTGATGCAGCGGGCGCGGCCCTCGTAATCGACCGTCGCGACCGTCGTGTCGCTCGGCCACCAGTGCCAGCCGAGCCGGTTCATTGCCGTGCCCAGGATCGCGCCGGAGCGGCCGAGCGGCAGGGGCGGCATCGGCGGGGTGCGGCTCGGCACGCCGGGGTCGCCGGCGAGGCCGGAGACGCCCATCATGCGGTCGTTTTCGGCAAAAAACGGCGCCAGCGTGTCGTAGTCGATCGGCCAGTCCTCGGCGACGCCGTCGAGGCTTCGGACCCGGAAATCGGAGGGATGCAGGCGCGGGAAATGCGCCGTGTACATGACCGTGCCGCCGCCCACGCCATTGAAGTTGACGACCTTGATCGGCGAGTTGTCGTCGTTGACCGGGTAGTCTTCCGGGCGGGCGCGGATGTTCGGGCTTGGCGAGAAATCGCCATAGAAGCGCGCCTCCCAGTCGCGGCCGGTGGCGGGGTAGGTCGCCGGGTTCATCCAGCCGCCCTGTTCGAGGCAGAGGATGTGCATCCTGGTTTCGGCGAGGCTCCACGCCACCGCCGCGCCCGACGCGCCGGCGCCGATGATCAGCACATCCACCGGATCGCTCATGTTCGCCTTCCCCTCGTTTCGCGCAGCATGCCCCGATCGGAGCAGCCAACGCAATGAATGGGGAGAGCCATGGCGGGATTGACCGGCAGTCAAATTTTCGCGCGCTGCCTGAAGGCGCAGGGCATCAAGCCGTGTTAATCTCGTCCGATGTCGATCATTCCCGACAAAGCGCGCATCGCTGCCCTGTGCCGCCGCTTTAACGTGCGCCGGCTGGAACTGTTCGGCTCGGCCGCTACCGGCCGCTTCGACCCTGGGCATAGCGATATTGATCTGCTCGTCGAGTTCGCGCCGATGCCGGCGGCAGCGTATGCGGAAGCTTATTTCGGGCTGCGCGAAGCCCTCGAAGCGGCGTGCGGCAGGCCGGTCGACCTGGTGGCTGGGTCGGCACTGGAGAACCCGCATCTGATCCGCCGCATCGCGGCGGAGAAGCGCCGGCTTTACCCGTCGCCATGATCGGCGAGGAGGCGGCCAAGCTGCTGTGGGACGCGCACGGCGCGGCCGAGCGGATCGCCCGCTTCACCGCCGGCCGCAGCTTTGACGATTATCTGGCCGACGACATGCTGCGCGCCGCCGTCGAGCGGCAGTTTGAGATTATCGGCGAAGCCTTTGCCGGCCTGAGGCGTATTGACCCGGCGCTTGCCGCCGGCATTCCCGACCTGCCGCGCATCGTCGCCTTTCGCAATGTGCTGATTCATGCCTACGCGACCGTAGACCCGCAGCTCGTCTGGGGCGTCATCGAAAACCACCTGCCGGCACTACGCGCCGCCCTCGCTCAATTACGCGGAACTGCCCCCTGAGGCGCCGTTAAACCGAAAGTTCCTCCGCTATGCAGATCGTCGATGCGCAAATCCACACCTGGGGCAGCGGGCTGCCGAGCAACCGGTCGCATCGCCAGGTCACGCATTTCACGCCGGCAGAGGCGATCCTCCTGATGGACGAGGCGGGCGTCGATGCCGCAATCATCCATCCGCCGGGCTGGGACCCCAATTCGACCGACATGGCGCGGGCGGCGGTGCATGAGCATCCCGGCCGCTTTGCGATTATGGGCGCGCTGCCGCTCGATCGGCCGGAGTCGCGGGGGCGCATCGCGACATGGCGCGATGAGCCGGGCATGCTCGGCCTGCGCTACAGTTTCCTCAGCGATCCGGCGCGGCGCTGGCTCGCCGACGGCACGCTCGACTGGCTGTGGACCGCGGCCGAGGCGGCCGGCGTGCCGATCGCGATGCTGGCGACCGATTCATTGACGGAGATCGGCGGCATCGCCGCGCGCCACCCCGGACTGCGGCTGACGATCGACCACCTCGGCGGCCGCGGCGGCACATCGAGCCTGAAGGATGCCGCGGCGATGACCCACATGCCCGATCTCCTGGCGCTGGCGCGATATCCCAATGTCGCGGTCAAGGCCACCGGCGTGCCGCACTACGCGAGCGAGGCCTATCCCTATCCGGCGCTGCATCCCTACCTGCAGCGGGTGTTTGACGCGTTCGGCCCCGACCGCCTGTTCTGGGGCACCGACATCACCAAGATGCCGTGCTCGTGGCGGCAGTGCGTGACGATGTTCACCGAGGCGTTGCCGTGGCTGCGCGGCCGCGACCGCGACCTCGTGATGGGTGAGGCGATCTGCGCCTGGTGGGGCTGGGACCGCCCGCCGGCACCGCCCGCTGAAGGCCGAGATCGGACAAACCGTTCAGCAAATGACAGCCCACACACCCCACCCCACGAGAATGAGCAACCCCCAGGCCAATAACGCCAAAACCAGATAGACGAGAACCGCCTGCCGCGGCGGCAGCCGCCGCTCCTCGCCCATCTCAAACTCCGCGAAACGAGACAACGGCCCCTCCAGGTCGCAAGAGGCTTTCACGAGCGGAAATGTTAGCAACACATTAAATTCGATTCACCATATATCGGGCGATATTAACCTCGAATTTTATGGAAATTTTCGGCGTGATGCTGCTATGTTACCGACCGCAGACAGCACAAGGACGCTCGACAATTCCATGCTTCAGATCAACGCCCCTCAGCCGATCGCTGTATCTGAACCGTTTCGGCAATTCGAGAGCATATCGGGAATGAAACGGCTCGGCGATGTGGTGATCTCTTGTGCCGCGATCGTGTTCAGCCTGCCACTCATCGTGATCATCGCGCTCACGATCAAACTGCACAGTCGTGGCCCGGTCCTGATCCGCGAGGACCGGCGTGTCGCCGCCGGTCGGCGCATCCAGGTCCTGAAATTCCGCACCACCATGCGGCGGCAAGGCGAACCGACGCTCGGGACGCAGGAATATCCGACGGCCATCGGCCAGTTTCTCTATTACACCCGCCTCGTCGACCTGCCGCAGCTCATCAACGTGCTGCGCGGCGACATGAGCTTCACCGATTCCGCGGCCGTTCACCCCGATTTCTTCGACTGAGACAGGGGCGCCGGCATCGGGCGCGGTCCGCCGCTCGGATCAGCGGCTCTCTTGCGCCCTCGCCAGGGCGCGTGCGGTCAGAAGCAGCGCCGCCTCGGCCGCGTGCGGCGGCGTCCATCCGAGCAGCGCGCGGGTCGGCGCATCGTCAACTTCCAGCGGCAAACTGAGGCGCGCCACGGCCGCGCCGATCGCGGGCAGATGCCGCAGCGGCGCAAACACCGGCGCCGGCACCGCGAGCAGCCGGGCGCGCCGCCTCTGGCCGGCGGCGAGGATGCGGATCAGCTCGCAAATCGGCAGCGCCGCGCCGTCGGCGGCGAGCAGTTCCTGGCCGGAAGCCGCCGGGTGGGTCGCCGCGATCGCGATCAGGTGGGCGAGGTTCGCGACGTAAATCAGGCTGCGGCGGTTGGCGAGGGCGGCGAACGGCAGCGGCAGACCACTCGCCGCCAACCGCGCCAGCGCGCGGAAATTGCCGCCGACGCCGGGGCCGTAGACGAGCGGCGGGCGGATCACGACGAGTTCGATGCCGGTCGCGGCGGCGGCGCGCGCCAGCGCCTCCTCGCTGGCGCGTTTGGCGCGGCCGTAGGCGTCCTCGGGATGCGGCGGATCGCCGGCACAGAGCGGCCGGTCCGGCGCCGTCGCCTCCGCCATCGCCTTGATCGAGCTGAGATAGACGAAGCGCCGCACGCCGTGTCGCGCGGCCGCGGCGGCGAGCCCCGCGGCGACCGCGGGTTCCGCGGCGAGAACCCGCCGATCGGCAGGGCGGTGCGCCTGCTGCGCCAGATGAATGACGATGTCGGCGCCGCGCAGCAGCGGCGCCCAATCGCGGCCGGGTGCGAGGTCGCCGATGACGCGCGGCGCGATGCCCGCGGCGAACGCCGCATCCGCCGGCGCCGGCCGGCGCAGCCCGGCGATGACCCGGTGGCCGGCTGCCGCCAGCGCCGGGCACAGCGCCCTGCCGGTGAATCCGCCCGCTCCGGTCACCAGGATCTGCGCCACGGCCCCGGCGCTGCGCGCGGCCTTCGGGGCTAATCGACCGGCACAAAGATGCAGTGGCGGATTTTGCTCTCGATGGCCTTCGACAGGTGGCCCTTGCCGGTCGTGTCCTCGACGAGGATCACCTCGCCGGCGGCGATGACCCGCGCCTCGCCGTCGCTCGCCGTGATCTGCACGCCGGCGTCGAGGTTGATGATGTATTGCCGGCGCGGCGCCGGGTGCCAGTCGAGGTCGTAATCAGGCTGCACCTGGCGGAAGATGATGCCGGTCGCCGGCAGCCGTTTCGACAATCTGCCGGCCCGGCCTTCCTCGACCCATTCGACCTCGATGTCGCGGAAATGCGATTGGCCGCTCTGGTCGGCGTAGAGATTGTGGATCCGCATCGCGCCGTCTCCTCCTCATGTCGCGGCGGCGATCTTAGCGGCGCCGCGGCCGCCGGCGCCAGCGCCGCGATGCGGATCCAGGCGGCTCAGTAGCGATAGTACGGGTAATAGCCGGGCGCGTAATAGGCCGGCGGCGGGTAGTAATACGCTGCCGGCGGATAGTAGTAATAGCGTCCCGCCGCCCACAGCGGCGCGGTGGCAACCGCCGCCGCCGTGCCGACGACCGCCGCGCCGGCCCAGAACGGCCAGAAGGCGGGGCCGCGATGCCAGCCGCGCGCCTGCGCCCCGACGAATGGCGCCAGCGCCAGCCCCGCCGCCAGCGCCACGCCCAGGGAAACCCGTTTCCACATCATCGTTCGACCCTCCATTTGCCGACGGCTTGCGTTGCTCGAACCGTTCACCGGGAGAAACGCAACCGTTTCGATGCGTTTATAGGCGCTCGCGGCGCCGGCATCCCCACGCTTGACAAATCCCGATCGGTATGGTACAAAACGTGTACGCTGTGATCGGTTCGAGGACGATTGCGCCTCAGCGCGACGGTGCAGCGGGGCGCGTCGATGCCGCCAGCTCATCGCCGAGATAGCGGGCGAGTGCCGCCATCGCTGAGCGTCCGGCGCGGCGTTCGGCGTCGGGGTTGTAGTTGGTATTGGTGTTGACATCGTAGGTGTAGGCGACGCCGGCGCGGTCGCGGATGAACTCGATCCCGGCGACCGCGATGCGGTTGGCGTCGAGGAAGGCCTCATAGCGCTGCCGCAGCTCGCCATCGATCGCATCGATGATCGTGAATTTGGGTCCCGGTTCCTCGCCGGCCGGGCAATAGGCGTCGCCGATCGCGCAGGCATCGGCCGGGCACAGTTCGAACCCCTCGCTGGTATCGACCTCGACCGCGTAAAGAAAACGGCCGCCGATGAATTCGGCGCGGGTGACCAGTGGCCGCGCCGCCTCGATGTATTGCTGCAACAGGTGGATGCCATCGACCGGCGGCTCATAATCCGGGCTGGCGAGAAAATCCTCCAGCGCTTCGGGCGAGCGGAACAGGCGCACCCCGAGGCCCTTGCCGCCGCGGTTCGGCTTCAGGATCGCCGGCCCGCCGGCGAACTCCCGGCGCATCGCCGCGGCGAGCAGGTCCGTGCCGGCGACCACGACCGTGCGCGGCGTGCGGATGCCGGCCGCCGCCAGCGCGCTGCATTGCCGCGCCTTGCTGATCTCAAGGTCGAGCGAATGGCTGCCATTGATGACGCGGCAGCCGGATCGCTCCAGCCAGGCCAGCACGCCAAGCGTCAGTTCGGCGGCAAAGCGATGGCCGCGGGTATGCGAGGACGCGCTCATGCGGCTGAAGAAAATGCCCGCCGGCGGCGCTCGCGCGAGATCGAAGGCGCCGTGATCCAGATGCCAATCGCGCCATGCGAGACCCTCGGCATCGAGCGCCCGCGCCAATGGCTCGAGCCACGCGGCATTTTCGTGGATGACGTAGATCTGGCTCATCGGCAACCCTCTCACGCAACAGGCAAAGCATTTGACGACTTAAAGATATCTTTATATGTTGGAGTCAATCGCGATTCAGCAGAGGGGTCGATCGATGCCGCAGTTCAGCGATTACAAGGTCGCCGATATCGCGCTGGCCGAATGGGGCCGCAAGGAAATCGCGATCGCCGAGACCGAGATGCCGGGGCTGATGGCGCTGCGCAACGAGTTCGGCGCCGCCAGGCCGCTCGCCGGCGCGCGCATCGTCGGCTGCTTGCACATGACGATCCAGACCGCCGTGCTGATCGAGACGCTGATGCAGCTTGGCGCCACGGTGCGCTGGTCGTCGTGCAACATCTTTTCGACCCAGGACCAGGCCGCGGCGGCGATCGCGGTGCGCGGCATCCCGGTCTTCGCGTGGAAGGGCGAGAGCGAAGAGGACTACGAGTGGTGCATCGCGCAGACGCTCCGAGGGCCCGATGGCTGGACCCCCAACATGGTGCTCGACGACGGCGGCGATGCGACAAAGATCATCCACGACCGCCATCCCCATCTGCTCGCCGACATCCGCGGCATCTCGGAAGAGACGACGACCGGCGTCAACCGGCTTTACGACATGGTGCGCGAGGGGACGCTGAAGGCGCCGGCGTTCAACGTCAACGACAGCGTCACGAAATCGAAATTCGATAATCTTTACGGCTGCCGCGAGAGCCTGGTCGACGGCATCAAGCGCGCCACCGACGTTATGGTCGCGGGCAAGATCGCGATCGTCAACGGCTTCGGCAATGTCGGCAAGGGTTCGGCGGCGAGTCTGCGAAGCCAGGGCGCGCGCGTGCTCGTCGCCGAGGTCGATCCGATCTGCGCGCTGCAGGCGGCGATGGAGGGCTACGAGGTCACGACGATGGACGAAGCGGCCGCGAAGGCCGACATCTTCGTCACCGCAACCGGCAATGTCGATGTCATCACCTTGGACCACATGCGGCAGATGAAGGACCGCGCGATCGTCTGCAACATCGGCCATTTCGACAGCGAAATCCAGATCGATGCGCTGCGCAACTACCAGTGGGACGAAGTGAAGCCGCAGGTCGACGAGGTCGTTTTCCCCGACGGCAAGCGGCTGATCGTGCTGGCGAAAGGGCGGCTCGTCAATCTCGGCTGCGCGACCGGCCATCCGAGCTTTGTGATGAGCGCGTCGTTCACCAACCAGGTCCTGGCGCAGATCGAATTGTGGACCAACCACGGCAAATACGAGAACAAGGTCTACGTGCTGCCAAAGCACCTCGACGAAAAGGTCGCGTTGCTGCATCTCGACAAACTCGGCGCCAGGCTGTCGCAATTGTCGCCGAAACAGGCCGCCTATCTCGGCGTCGCGACCGAGGGCCCCTACAAGCCCGAGCATTACCGCTATTGATCGCGGCCGGCGCGCGCCGACATCAACGCCGTTCGGCTCCGGCGCGGGTGGGAGAGTTGGGATGCGCGCGCAATTGCTGACCGCAGCGGGCCGGCCACTGGTGGCCGCCGAGGTTCCGGCGCCGCGTCCCGGTCCGCAGCAGGTGCTGATCCGGGTCACGGCCTGCGCGGTCTGCCGCACCGATTTGCATGTCGTCGACGGCGAACTGCCCGATGCGAAACTGCCGCTGATCCCCGGCCACGAGATCGTCGGCCGGGTCGTCGAGACGGGCGGTGAGGTCGAGCGCTTTCGGGTCGGCGAGCGGGTCGGCGTGCCGTGGCTCGGCTGGACCTGCGGCACCTGCGACTATTGCCGCAGCGGCCGGGAAAACCTGTGCGACCGGGCGCGCTTTACCGGCTACCACATCGACGGCGGCTATGCCGAATTCACCGCTGCCGATCAGCGCTTCTGCTTCCCGCTGCCGGAAAGCTACAGCGATGTCGCGGCGGCGCCGTTGCTGTGCGCCGGGCTCATCGGCTATCGCACGCTGCGCCTGGCGGGCGACGGCGAGCGGCTCGGCCTCTACGGGTTCGGCGCGGCGGCGCACATCCTGGCGCAGGTCGCGCGGCATCAGGGACGGCGGATTTTCGCGTTCACCCGGCCGGGCGACAGCGCGGCGCAGCAATTCGCGCGCGAATTCGGCGCCGAATGGGCCGGCGGGTCGGACGAATCGCCGCCAGAGATGCTCGATGCGGCGCTGATCTTCGCGCCGGTCGGAGCGCTGGTGCCGGCGGCGCTGAAGGCCACGAAAAAGGGCGGGACGGTGATCTGCGGCGGCATCCATATGAGCGACATCCCGGCCTTTCCGTACAGCCTGTTGTGGGAGGAGCGCGTGCTGCGCTCGGTCGCCAATCTGACGCGGCGCGACGCCGCGGAATTCCTCGCGCTGGCGCCCGAGGCCGGCGTGCAGACGACGACGCAGGTCTACCCGTTGGCCGACGCCAACCGCGCGCTTGGCGATCTGCGCCGCGGCGCGCTGACCGGCGCCGCCGTGCTGACGCCCTAGCGGGGCCTGATCAGCAGTCGTCTTCGGCCGGCTGCTCGTGGTCGCTGCCGGCCGCGACCTCCGTCTCGGGCGGGCGGCCCTTGAGGCGGACGGCGCGGGCCACTGCGGCGTCGAGTTCCTCGAGCGCGCACAGGCCGAGGCTCACCGGGTGGCGCGGCTTGATGTTGACGCTGTTCCAATGGGTGCGGTCGCGCACCGCGGCAATCGTCGGCTTGGTCGTGCCGATCAGCTTCGAGATCTGCGCGTCCGACAGTTCGGGGTGGTTGCGCAGGAGGTAGATGATCGCGTCCGGTTTGTCCTGGCGCTTGGCGATCGGCGTGTAGCGCGGCCCGCGGTGGCGGACC
>DATJUL010000382.1:0-3446 GCA_035502295.1 Allostellaceae bacterium
GTCGATCGTCATCGCGATCAGGACGCAGGCGACGCCGGCGAAAAAGCCGATCAGCGACAGGATATCCACCGCTCAACCTCCCGCCACCGGCGACCGGTCGCGGACCTGGTCGCGTTCATCGAGCGCTCGCCGCAGCAGCAGCAGGGCGCGGCCGTGGGCCCGGCACACCGTCGATTTGTCGAGCCCGAGCACCTTGCCGACCTCTTCCATGTTGAGTTCGTGTTCGTAGTAAAGCGACACGACGAGCTTTTCCCGGTCCGGAAGGGTGGCGACCGCGCCGGCCAGCGCCGTCATCAGACGGGCGCGGACGAGGCTCGTCTCCTGGCTGCCGGCGACTTGCAGTTCCGTTTCGGCGCGCTCGTCAAACGCGTCGATCTGGTGCAGCCGCATGCCCGCGATATCGATCAGCACGCGGTGATAATCGGCCAGCGCGACGCCCATCTCGGCAGCGACCTCCTCGTCGCTGCCGTCGCGCCCGAGGCGCTGCCGGACCGCGCCCATCGCCGCGGCTGCGGCCCGCGCCTGGCGTACCGTCCTGACCGGCGCCCAGGCTTCGCGCCGGGCTTCGTCGATCATCGCATTGACGACGGCGCGCCGCAGCACCGCCGCGCTGCCGGCGTCGCCGGCGCCGCTGCGCAACAGACGCAGCACCGCGATCAGCCCGGCCTGGATCAGGTCGTCGAGTTGCACGGCGTCCGGCAGGCGACCCTTCAGGTGCATCGCCGACCGCTTGACGAGCGGCATGTAATGGCGCACGGCGGCGGCCTCGTCGTGTTCCGAGAACGGCACGCCGTAACCCGCGCGCGGGCCGGACGGCGGCAGGCCGCCGCCCGGTGGTGGCGGCGCAACAGCATCCAGCTGCGCTTGCGCGGCGCTACCCCTGGCCATGACCCGCTGCCGTGCGGCCGAGAATTTCGACGACCTTGATGCGTTTGTCGGCGGGGATTTCCTGGTAGGAAAGGACAGTGATGCGCGGCCGCACGCTGCGCAGAAGGCGGGCGCACAACTCGCGCAGTTCCGGCCGGGTCACCAGCGCGGCGACCGGTGCCTGCGCCGTCAGACGCGCCGCGGCGCGGACGGCGGAAACCCGCATCTCGCCGGCAAGGCCGGGCTCGATGCCGAGACTGCCGCTGGCTGCCGCCAGGCGGACGACATCGCCCAGCAGCTTTTCGAGTTCGCCCTCGAGCGCCATGACCTTCAGTTCGTCCACCGCGCCGAAGGCGTTCTGCACGATGAAGCCGCCGAGCCGGACCCGCGCCATTTCAAGCAGCGCGCGCGGGTCCTGGGTCGTTGCCGCGCCGGCGATCAGCGCGGCGATGATCGTGCGCAGATCGCGGACCGGCACGTGCTCGGCCAAGAGACCGCTGAGCACGGCATGCACGCTCGCCATCGGCAGCAGCTTCGGCGCCAGCTCCTCGACGAGCTTCGGCACCTGCTTTTCGAAATACGCGAGGATCCCGTCGAGTTCGGTGCGTCCGAACAGCGCCTCGATGTCATCCTCGACGACCCGCTCGAAATGCGTCGCGATGACGACGGACGCGTCGAACACGGTGTAGCCGGCCGCCCGCGCCTGCTCCGCGATCGTCGGCTGAATCCATTGCGCGGGCCGGCCGAAAACCGGATCGCGCGCAGCGATCCCCTGGATGCTGTCCGCTTCCGCGCCGGCGGGCAGCGCCAGCAGCTTGTCGGGATAAACTTCGCCGGCCGCCCGTTCGACGCCGTGGACCAGGATGCGGTAGGCGGTCGAGCGCAGGTCTGGATTGTCGCGCACATGCACCGCCGGCACGAGAAAGCCGAACTCGCGCGACACCTGCCGCCGCACCGCGCGCAATCGGCGCAGCAGGCCGTTCTCATGTTCCTTGCTGACGAGGCCGACCAGCCGATAGCCGAGCTGAATCTCCAGGGGCTGCACCAGTTCGACGACGCCGATATCGATTTCGGTCGGCTCCGGCGCCGGCGCGGCGGGCGCCGCGGCCAGCCGCGCCCGCTGTTCCGCGGCCCGCGCCAGCTGCCACCCGGTCGTGCCGAGCAATACCGCGAAGACGAGAAACGGCAGATGCGGCATGCCCGGCACGCAGCCGAGCACGCCGACGATGCCGGAGGCGACCCACCACGCCTTGGGAAAGGCGGCGAGCTGGGCGATGACCTGGTCGCCGAGATCGTTCGCGGTTGAGACCCGGCTCACCACGATGCCCGCGGCGGACGAAATGACGAGCGCCGGAATCTGCGCCACCAGACCGTCGCCGATCGTCAAGAGCGTGTAGGTCTGCCCGGCTTCGGCCAGATCGAGACCGTGCTGCCAGACACCGATGATCAGACCGCCCAACAGGTTGATGAACAGGATCAGCACGGCGGCCACGGCGTCGCCGCGCACGAACTTGCTGGCGCCGTCCATCGCCCCGAAAAAATCGGCTTCGTGCGACACCTCGCGGCGCCGGCGCGTCGCTTCCTCCTGGTTGATCATCCCGGCGTTGAGGTCGGCATCGATCGCCATCTGCTTGCCGGGCATGCCGTCCAGCGCAAAGCGCGCCGCCACCTCGGCGATGCGCCCGGCGCCTTTCGTGATGACGACGAAGTTGATGATGACGAGGATCGCGAAGACGGCGATGCCGACGGCATAATTGCCGCCGACGACAAACGCGCCGAACGCCTCGATGACGCGGCCCGCCGCCCCGGCGCCCTGATAGCCGTCGAGCAGAATGACCCGCGCGGCAGCGACGTTCAGCGACAAGCGCAACAGCGTCGTCAGCAGCAGCAGCGTCGGAAACGCCGAGAAATCGGTCGGCCGCGCCGTGTACAGCGCCGCCAACAGGATCATCAGCGCGAAACAGATGTTGAAGGTGAACAGCAGATCGAGCAGAAACGGCGGCAGCGGGATCACCACCATCGCCAGGATCAGGACGAAGGCGGTCGGGCCGGCGAGCGACGGCAGCTGCCGGCGCAACCCGGCGAGGCTGAAACCAGAAGTGAGCGGTCGCGCCGCGATGGTCACTGCAAGATCCGCGGCAGGCTCGCGAACACACCGATCGTGAACGCCTCGAGCTGGTGCAGCAGCCAGGGGCCGAGCACCGCGATGGCGGCCGTGGTGGCGAAGAATTTCGGCACGAAGCTCAGCGTCGGTTCGTTGACCTGCGTGACCGCCAACAGCACGCTGACGACGAGGCCGATCACGAGGATGACGCCGAGGATCGGGCCGGCTATGTAGAACACGATCAGCAATGCGCCCTGGCTGGCCTGGGCCAATCCCGCCATTTGCCTTCTCCCCCTTACTTCAAGCCGCTGACCCGCTCCGCCCGGCTGACGACATCGACAAAGCGCAATCCGAGCCGTTCCTCGTCGATGACGACAATCTCGCCGTGGCCGATCAAAACACCGTTAACGCGCACATCGAGCGGCTCGCCGACATTGCGGTCGAGCTCCAGGACCGAGCCGCGGCCGACATTGAC
>DATJUL010000383.1:0-2880 GCA_035502295.1 Allostellaceae bacterium
CCGCCAGCGCCGGCGGCAGCACCGTGGCGCCGGGATGCGCGCCGGCGCCGGGCCGGGTCAGCGCGTCCAATTCGAAGGCATGCGCCAAGGCGCCGTTGGCCAGCGCCGCGGCCGGTGCCTGCACCGCGCTGCCGCGCCCGAGAATGCGGCTCCGACCGCCCGGGCCGGTGCGCTCAGCGTACTCGATGACGATGCGGCTCCACGGCATGGCACTGCCGCAGATCGCGGCGGCGACCGTGTCGATGATGCAATCGCGGGCAGAGCCGACGACTTCGGCCGGCAGATCCTCATAGCGCAAGGCGGCGGCATACTGCGCCAGCCTTACGGTTTCATCGGCCATCGATAAATCTCCTCGCCGCACTCTGTCGGGCGGAAACGCGGCCTCCAGCAGCGTAATCTGCCCGAGGCCGGAGTGCGGCGGAATAGGTTTCGAGATGCCTTGAAGCATTCGCGAGATCGGGATTGCTGCGCAATCCCGCCGATCCGCGCGCGGCATATGATTTACCGTGCCTTAACCTCGGCTGCGGCACGCTTCCGCCGGCGCGCAGCACGAAGGGGCCGGCAATGAAAAATTGGGCTCTGCGGCAGTTGCTGATCTGGGGCGGCTTGGCGCTGCTGGCGGCGATCATCGTGCCGCGCCTCGTGCCGCATCCCGCGCCGCCGCGGGCAAACCCGGCGATCGCGCTGCCCGCGCCTGACGCGGCGCAGCCGCAGGACGAGGCGCCGACCGCACAGGTCTTCCCGGCCGACGCGCAAGGTCATGTCTATATCGACGCGCTCGTCAACGGCGCGCCGGTGCATTTTCTCGTCGATACCGGCGCGACGCTGGTGTCGCTGACGCTGCGCGATGCGCAGGCCGCCGGCATCGACGCGGGCGCGCTCGCCTACACAGTGCGCACCTCGACCGCCAACGGCATCGACGAGGCTGCGCCGGTCGTGCTGCACGAGGTCAGCATCGGCCAGATGCCGGTCTACGACGTCCATGCGCTGGTCCACCGCAATCTCGGCATCTCGCTCCTGGGCGAGAGCTATCTGACGCGCCTGCGCAGCTACGACATGCAGAACGGGCAGCTGACGCTCGACTGGAACTGAGGCCGCCCGTCGCTCGCCGGCAACCGCGGCGCGCCGGCGCGTTTCTTGACAACAGCGGCCGATCCGTGCGGTGTTCGCCGCCCTCGGCTGGTCTGTTGCGGAATATCCCATGCACGCCTATCGCACCCACACCTGCGGCGCGCTGCGCCAGGGCGACGCCGGCGCGGCCGCCCGGCTGGCCGGCTGGGTGCACCGGAAGCGCGACCACGGCCAGCTCCTGTTCGTCGATCTGCGCGACCATTACGGCGTCACGCAATGCGTCATCGACGTGTCATCCCCGTTGTTCGGCGAGGTCGATGCGCTGAGACTTGAAAGCGTCGTGTCGCTGGTGGGCCGCGTCGTCCGGCGCTCGCCCGACACGGTCAACCCGAACCTCGCAACCGGCGAGGTCGAACTGGCGATCGATGCGCTCGACGTGCTCTCGGTCGCCGAGCCCTTGCCGTTTCCGGTCAACAGCGATGCCGAATACCCGGAGGAGATGCGCCTCGCCCACCGCTTTCTCGACTTGCGGCGCGAGCGCATGCACGCCAACATCATGCTGCGCGCCGGGGTCATCGCCTCGCTCCGCCGGCGCATGACGGCGCAGGGCTTCACCGAATTCCAGACGCCGATCCTGACCGCCGACTCGCCGGAGGGCGCACGCCCCTATCTCGTGCCGAGCCGCCTGCATCCCGGCGAATTCTATGCGTTGCCGCAGGCGCCGCAGCAGTTCAAGCAATTGCTGATGGTGTCCGGGTTCGACCGCTATTTCCAGATCGCGCCGTGCTTTCGCGACGAGGCGAGCCGCGCCGACCGGGCGCCCGGCGAGTTCTACCAGCTCGACCTCGAAATGTCTTTTGTGACGCAGGACGACGTGTTCGCCGCGGTCGAGCCGGTGCTGCACGGCGTGTTCGAGGAATTCGGCGGCAATCGCGTCGTCACCCCGCCGCCGTTTCCGCGCATCCCCTATGCCGAGGCGGCGCTCAAATACGGCACCGACAAGCCGGATTTGAGAAATCCGCTGGTCATCGCCGATGTGTCGGGGGTGTTCGCCAAATCGAATTTCCGCGCCTTCCGCCGCATCGTCGAGCGTGGCGGCGCGGTCCGGGCGATCCCGGCGCCGGGGTCTGCCGCGCGGCCGCGCTCGTCGTTTCAGGACCGGATGGACGCCTGGGCGAAATCTGAGATGGCCGCTCCGGGCCTCGGCTACATCATCCTCGACCGCGAGCCCGGCGGACCGGTCATCGGGCGCGGACCGATCGCCAACAACCTCGACCCGGCGGAAATCGCCGAGATCGCGGCGCTCGCCGGCGTCGATGGCGGCGATGTCGTGTTCTTTGCGGCCGGGACCAAGACCGACGCGGAACGGTTGGCCGGGGCGGCGCGCACGCGCATCGGCGAGGAACTCGGTTTGATCGAGGAGGGCGCCTTCCGCTTCTGCTGGATCGTCGACTTCCCGATGTACGAACTGAACGAAGAGACCGGCCGGATCGACTTCAGCCACAACCCGTTTTCGATGCCGCAGGGCGGCATCGAAGCGCTCGATCGGCCCGACCCGTTGGAGATACTTGCGCACCAGTACGACATCGTGTGCAACGGCGTCGAACTGGCCTCGGGCGCGATCCGCAACCATCGCCCGGATATCATGGTCAAGGCGTTCGAGATCGCCGGCTACAGCGCCACCGATGTCGAGACCCGCTTCGGCGGCATGCTGCGGGCGTTCCGCTATGGCGCGCCGCCGCACGGCGGGCTGGCGCCGGGCATCGACCGCATCGTCATGCTGCTCGCCGACACGCCCAACATCCGCGA
>DATJUL010000384.1:0-3459 GCA_035502295.1 Allostellaceae bacterium
CGGCCCTGGATGTGGCTGTTGTCGTAGACCTCGACGCGGTTGAGTTGCCGGTCCAAACCAAGCGCCGCGGCGACGCCGTCGAGCAGTTGCCGCTGCGAGGCGCTTTCGGCAAGCCGCCGGCCGAGTGCCTCGCGCGCCGTCGCGGCGATGCGGTCCATCAGCCTCTTCTTGTCGCCGCGCTGCGGCACCGCGAGGCTGACCCGTCCGCCGCCCAGCGACAAGGCTTCGGCGACAAGCTCCTGCTCGACCAGCGGATGGCTCAACAGCACCAGCGGCGGCTTCGGCCGGTTGTCGTAAAACTGGCCGACAAACGCGGTCAGCACCTCCTCGACCACGAGCTGGCGATCGTGGCTTGGAAAATAGGCGCGGTTGCCCCAATTGTGGCCGCCGCGGAAAAAGAACACCTGGATGCAGGTATGCCCGCCGGCCTGATGCGCCGCGATCACATCGGCATCGGTGATGCCCGCGACGTGGATGTCCTGATGCCCCTGCACCAGCGACAACGCGCGGATGCGGTCGCGAATCAGCGCAGCGGCCTCGAAATCGAGCGCCTCGGCCGCCTTGTCCATCTCGGCCGCGAGGCGCTGCTGGATATCGCGGCTGCGGCCGGACAGGAACAGCGTCGCCTGTTCGATCAGCTTCGCATAGTCGTCCCGGCCGATGCGGCCGACGCACGGCGCGCCGCACCGCTTGATCTGATAGAGGAGACAAGGGCGGGTGCGGTTGGCAAACACGCTGTCGCTGCACGAGCGCAGGAGGAAGGCTTTCTGCAGCGCGACGAGCGTGCGGTTGACGGCGCCGGCCGAGGCGAATGGCCCGAAATAGGCACCGGGCCGGTCGCGCGCGCCGCGAAACTTGGCGAGCTGCGGAAACTCGTGGCCGGCCGTCAGATGAATGAACGGGAACGACTTGTCGTCGCGCAACAGCACGTTGTAGCGCGGCATCAGCCGCTTGATCATGTTGCATTCGAGGAGGAGCGCCTCGGCCTCGGTCGCGGTCACGACGATCTCGAACGCGGCGGTCTCGGCCACCATGCGGCGGATGCGGTTCGACAGCCCGGCAGGATGGGTGTAGTTCTGCACCCGCGCCTTCAGGTTGCGGGCCTTGCCGATGTAGAGCGCATCGCCCTTCTTATCGAGCATTCGGTAGACGCCGGGGCTCGCCGGCACGCTGCGCAGCGCCTCGCGCAGCACCGCGACGCCGCCGACGATGCTGCTCGCCACCCGCGCTTCGACCGCCTCATTCTGCGGCGCCTCGTTCGGCAGGATGCCGGCGGCCGGCGCGTCGGGGCTGCGGCGCGGATCGAGCGGTGCCGCCCTGCGGCGACGCGGCGTCCCGCTCGCGGGCGGCGGATCATGCGGTTGAATCGTCATCCTGCATTTCCGGCATTTTCCACCGTTCTTGGGGATAACTCTGTAGACGAGCGCGGTCGCGATCTCCGGAACACCAACCAAACCGTTCGGTTTAAATCTTTGCCTAGAAACTAGGCATTATCAATAAGATACTGGAATCTCGATTTTTTTGGGCAGTCAAGAGAAAACCGATTTGTCGTGACCATCCAACGGAGCAGCCCCCAACAGCGTGTCAATCACGCCACAGGTGGCTGTGCACAACTCGCGAAACCGCAGCAACTTTAAAGCGATTTCCTGGGTTTATCGGAGGCATATGGAAGCTGATCGAGCGCGCCGCAATGGTCGCCTTCTATTCGAGCACCGGCGCGCCGCGCGATTGCGCCCAGCCGAGGTGCTCGCCGCCATCGAGCGCGATCATCTGGCCGGTCATCGCCGGCGCGGCAAGGATGAAACGCAGCGCCGCGGCAATCTCATCCGGGCTGGTGCCGCGCATGAGCGGCATCGCACGACAGCGCTCGAGAAACTGTTCGGCGCTCTGTCGCGGGCTCGGCAGCGTCGGGCCGGGGCCGATGCCGTTGACCCGGATGCGCGGCGCGAGGGCCAGCGCGGCGGTGCGCGTCAGGGTCCACAGCGCCGATTTGGTCAGCGTGTAGGACAGGAAATAGGGCGTCAGGTTCCACACCCGCTCGTCGAGCAGATTGACGATGACCCCGCCGGCATCCGCCGGCAGCAGCCTGGCGAATTCCTGGGTCAGCAGCAGCGGCGCCCGCAGATTGACCGCGAGATGCGCCTCCCAGCCGGCGCGCGTCGCCGTCCTTAGCGTGTCGTTCTCAAACAGCGAGGCGTTGTTGACCAGCACGCCGATCGGCCCGCCGAGCGCGGCGGCCGCCTGCGGCAGCAGCCGTTCGGTCTGCGCCTCGTCGGCGAGATCGGCGGCGAGTGCGGCGGCACGGCCGCCGCTTTCCGCGATCTCGGCCGCCAGCGCGGCCGCCGCCGCGTGCGAGCGATGATGATTGATCGCCACCGCGTAGCCATCCGCCGCCAGCGCCAGCACCGAGGCGCGGCCGATACGCCGCGCCCCGCCCGTTACCAACGCCGCCCGCGGCACCGCCGGCGCCGGCAACGCGCCGGTCGGTGAATCACCCGCCTCTAACACGTTCCTGCCAGCCATCCTTTGGATCGCAGCACGTCCAGCGCGAGACGTATCTGTCGTGGCGAGAAGCGCCGCTTACGGTCGTTCCACGCGTACGTCGCCGCCACAACCTCCTCGGGAGTCGTAGCCGTCTTCCGCAGCACGACCCAATGCACCGTCGCGAGCAGCTCAAGTCCGAATGGGGTCTCAAAGCCTTCAACGAGATCGGTGACGCGAGCTAAGCGCTCGCGCGTTCCCGGATGGTCTCGGAGGAATCGCTCGGCCTCCTCGACGACGCCCGGCACGAGTTCGAGTTGCTTCTCTGGATCGTCTCCACCGTCTGCATATCCAGACACATGGTGCCCCTCAACCCGCGTAAGAACGTGGCTCAGGTTCTCGGCATACGGGCCATACAAGCCTTGGACGTAGCGCAGCCGCAAGCGCTCTCCGGCCTCCTGCATGAAGTACAAAAGCTTATGAACCTCCAGGAGCGTCACAAACGGGTCCATGAGCCCGCCGAGGTAACGGTTCATAAGGCCGACGAGCGCGGCCCGGCCGGGCGTCATATCGGGTACGTCGCGCGATCGAGCCATCGTCTTCGCGTCCGGAGCGCCGTTCGGCTCAAAGACGATCACGTCAACATTATTGAAGCCGTGCAAGGCTGCTTCGATCCGCTCTCGCACGTTCGGCCAATAAAGCCCGCCCAGGCCACTTCCGAGCGGCGGAACGGCGAGCGAATGGATGTCCCGAGCGCGAATCTCATAGGCAAGGGCTGTCAGCCCGGCCTCGATATCCTCTAGCCGGCTCTTGCCACGCCAATGACGCTTGGTGGGAAAGTTTATGATGTATTTTGGCGCAAGCCTGCCCGTCTCAAACACGAACATGCGCCCGGGTTGCACCTCTTCGCGTCGGCACGCCGCAGCATACGCTTCGAAATTCTCCGGAAATGCATTCTTGAACTGAAGGGCGATGCCG
>DATJUL010000385.1:0-26908 GCA_035502295.1 Allostellaceae bacterium
GAACGAAGCTGCCATCGATCTGCTCACCGCGATTGCGGAACGGCTCGCGGGGTCTTAACCCGTAGAGGTCAAACAGCGAAGTCAGGAACGCTTCGAACGCGTAGCCGCGAGGATGCGGCTCCATGCTTGAAAGCTGGAGCACGTCGTCCCGTAGCTTCGCAATTCTCGCTTGGTCAAACGCGACCTTCGGCGCTTCCTGAGGACCTTGGGCGTCGTCCGGGCTTCCGCCGAGCCGCTTGATAAGCGTGAGGTAACAGGCTTCAGCGTTGTTCACCGGGTCGGCTTGACCCGCTCTCAGTAGGTGGTGGACACGATGTTCCCAGAGCGCCTTGAGAGTTAGAAGCGCTGTCCGATCGTCTACCTTCTGAAGGAAGCACCGCAACCGCTTACCCTTCGAGCCGCCGAAGTCGGCGTAGGCCGAATCGTAGATGTCTACGTCCAGTTCAGTGGCAAAAAATTGAGCGAACGTGCTGTCTGAGAAATGCAGCACGTAGCCTCGACCCCGGACGAAATCCACGAGTTCATCAATCACCGTCAGATCGATCGCACGAAGGCTGCTCATCGTGCCTTTAGGGTCTTGGCAAATGAAAATGGACGGCGCTTAGGCGCGCCGCCACTTATCTCGACCGCCTGCCGTAGTGTTGCGCACGCGCTCCACGATCGGACGCCCATTCGGATTCAGCTCCTTAGCGCGCTCGATGGCTTCGGCCTGCGTCGGTAAAACCGCGCTCGCCCGCTGCGAGTCTGCCCGCCGCACCGCGTAGTCGCCCTGATCACGGCGCTCGACATAAAGCTGATCCTTATTCATCTTGATCTCCTGAATTCCCTTCCGCGATCGTTATGATCGCTTCCACGACGCGTTCTTCTTCGCATACCTACGGCCGGTTAGTCAAGCAAAAATATCAAAGCGGTTCGACGAGCATCACCTATTTTAGAAAACGCTCGTTTAAGAACCATCGTGTTGTGGAAGAACGAATAACGGTGCGCGATAATCGTGAACATGGAATCGCAACCTTGCTATTGCCTGCGCACCCGCGAAGGTCCGCTGGCCACCCAACTGAGCAGATCCTGGCCGAGATCGCGAATGACGGGTCCCTGAAAGGTTTCGGACGTCGGCCCCGGTGCTCGTCAATAGGCTCGTGATGGGGCCGTCATCCGAAACCCTCAACAAAGGTAGCCCGCCAGAACTCGGTGGCGGGTCGAAATACGGGTGAACTAGGTCGATCCCTGACGCGGCCGATTCGCACGCCAGGGTACTCCCAAGCGCGATCGAGCAACCTTGCGACTTGCGAATGTCGAATAGTAAAGGCGTCATTTGCGATCGCCATGTCCGCGACCAAGATCCTCTGGGACCAGGTGCTGCTCGTCGGCACCGTTGTGCTCGCCTTCCTCTGGGTGGCGACCGAGTGGACCGCGTGGCAACTCGGCTTTCAGGCGCAACTCGGCCCGCCGTGGTTCGAACTCCTCGGCTGGCCGTTCTATCGGCCGCCGGCCTTCTTCTGGTGGTGGTTCACTTATGACGCCTACGCCCACGACATCTTCGTTGACGGCGGCTTCATAGCGGCGTCCGGTGGCATCGCCGCCATTGTCGTCGCCGTCGCGATGTCGGTGCGGCGAGCGCGCGAGGCGAAGCGCATCACGACCTACGGCTCGGCACGCTGGGCCGAGAAGAGCGAAATCCGGGGCGCCGGCCTCTTTCGGCCCGACGGCGTGCTCCTCGGGCGCTGGCGCAGCGAATATCTCCGCCACGACGGGCCGGAACACGTCTTGTGCTTCGCCCCCACCCGCAGTGGCAAGGGCGTCGGCCTCGTCGTGCCGACATTGCTGACCTGGTCCGGCTCCGCGATCGTCCACGACATCAAGGGCGAGAACTGGCAATTGACGGCGGGATGGCGCGCCCGTTTTGGGCGGGTGCTGCTTTTCGATCCGACCAACGCTGAGAGCGCCGCCTACAACCCGCTGTTCGAAGTCCGCCGCGGCGAAGGCGAGGTGCGCGACGTCCAAAACATCGCCGATGTGCTAGTCGACCCGGAAGGCGCGCTCGAGCGGCGAAATCACTGGGAGAAGACGAGCCACTCGCTGCTCGTCGGCACGATCCTCCACGTGCTCTATGCCGAACCGGACAAGACGCTCGCCGGTGTCGCCAATTTCCTCTCGGACCCGATGCGCCCGATCGAGACGACGCTGCGCGCGATGATGTCGACGCCACATCTCGGGCCGCGCGGCGTCCACCCTGTCGTCGCGAGCGCCGCGCGAGAGCTCCTGAACAAGAGCGAGAATGAACGCTCGGGCGTGCTCTCGACTGCGATGTCGTTCCTTGGGCTCTACCGCGATCCGGTCGTCGCCGCGGTGACGCGGCAATGCGACTGGCATATCCGCGATCTGATCGAGGGCGATCGCCCGACGACGCTCTATCTCGTCGTGCCGCCGTCCGACATCAGTCGCACCAAGCCACTCATCCGCCTGGTCCTCAACCAGATCGGCCGGCGGCTCACCGAAAAGCTCGAGCCGAGCCGCTGGCGTCAGCGCCTTCTCCTGATGCTCGACGAGTTTCCGGCGCTTGGGCGGCTCGACTTCTTCGAGAGCGCGCTTGCGTTCATGGCCGGCTACGGCATTAAGAGCTTCCTGATCGCGCAATCGCTCAATCAAATCGAGAAGGCCTACGGCCAGAACCACTCGATCCTCGACAACTGCCATGTGCGGGTGAGCTTCGCGACCAACGACGAGCGGACTGCCAAGCGCGTGTCGGACGCGCTCGGCACCGCGACCGAGCTGCGCGCGATGCGCAATTACGCCGGCCATCGCCTGAGCCCTTGGCTCGGCCATCTGATGATCTCGCGGCAAGAGACCTCACGTGCCTTGCTCACGACCGGTGAGGTCATGCAGCTCCCGCCGGACGACGAACTGGTGCTGGTGTCCGGGTGCCCGCCGATCCGCGCCAGGAAGGCTCGGTACTATGAGGACCGGCAACTGCAGGCGCGCGTGCTGCGGCCGCCCAAACCGTCGCGTCGAATGGCCCAAACGCGGCACGACGAGATAACCGACCGTGACTGGGTCGATCCAATCGCCGCCGTGCCCGCCGGCGCTAATGATCCGGCCAATGCCGGAATCCGCCGCGAGCCCGAGCTCCCCGAACACGAGGAGATTTCGCCGGCGCCGCGCAACGCGGTGAAGGAATTCGAGCCTTTCGACCTCGAAGCTGACGACGATGCGCAGCGCGCCCGGGTAATGCAGCGCCAGGTCCGCACGATCGCCCGCCAGGCGGCTCTCGATCCCGCCGATAACATGGGAGTCTGAGCCAGGTGCGCAGCAAGCACACGTTTCGCCTGCCACCTGATACGGCAAGGAAGCTCGCCGATTACGCCGCACGCAAGCGGGTGCCGCAGGCGCTCGTCGTGGAGACGGCGCTTGCATCGCACCTGTCGCCAGATGGCGCCGACCGGCTCGAAGCGGCCCTCGCTCGGCGACTCGACCGCGTGACACGGCAGATCGAGCGCCTCGAACACCACGTCAAAATCTCGAACGAGGCGATCGCATTGTTCGTGCGCTTCTGGCTGACAAGCACGCCGCCCTTGCCCGACAGCGCGCATACCGCGGCGCAGATTAAAGGTCGTGAGCGTTATGAAGGTTTCGTCGAAGTATTGGGGCGCCGGCTCGCGAGAGGCCGGACGCTCGGAGATGAGATTACAGCGGAAATGAACGGGGCGAGCGATAACATCCCCCGCTGATCCGCTGTGCCTAGCTGAGCGACAAAATCGAGCCCGCCAACTCTCAAGCTCCGAAGCCGTCATTCGCCTCGCAGGTCGGAGTGACAAATTGGACCCATGCCAGTCCGGAAGTGCCAACATCGCTACCGCGCAGAGGCGCAACTCGACACGTCCAATACAGCGATCTCCGGTTGGGGCGCATCCGGCGACGCGCCCGCGATCTCGACCGCCAAGTGCCGCAGATGCGCTACCACCTCGTGAAAGCCAAGGAAGGCCCCCGTCTCCGTGTGTTGCCAGCCTTGCGGCCGCGCATGCTGATACACTAAAAGCAGCACGCCGTATCGCGCGTCGCGGGCGCGCAGATAGCGGCCGCATAGCTGGTCAGTGACAGCCTCTTCGAGTTGCCGCAGCGTCCAGCTCTCGGCAATTTTGATTTCGGTCGCCACGCTCGCGTCAGTAGCCCTCGCCCGCAGGCGCACGTCGGGCTCCTTCTCATCGACGACGTGTGGCTCGCGCTCGACCGAATAGGCGCGCCCCTGTTTCATACGTAGCCGTTCGGCGACCCAATTCTGGACGGCCGTCTCGCCAACCAAGCCCTGCAACGTCGTGCCCTGCGCAAAGTCGCCATGCAAGAGATCATGGTGCAGGTCGTCCAACCGGCGCAGCAGCGTGCGCTGCAAGTCCTTTGCGGTGCTCGGTGCGGCTTCCGCTGCCGCCTCGAAAGCGGCCACCTCGCCAGGAGGCCAAGGGGCGCTTTCCGAATCCTGGGCCGCGCGCTCAACGGCAAATTCATGCAGCCGGTTGCGATCGATCGGGCAATCGGGATTTTCCATCAGCCGATGCAGCGCCGCGAACGTCGCCCGCCCCGGCGTGTCGATCAACTGTTTGAAGGCAGCGCCGCGCGCGTGCTCGGCATTGTCGCGTGCATCGGGCGAGAAGACTTCGCCGCTCGGCCGATGTCGGTCCTCCCCGTGGCGGATGGTCCGGAACGCGATTCCCACAAGGCGCTCAAGCGTAGAGAAACCAAGCGGCACGCGCCGGTCGGCCAAGCGGCCGAAATCGGTCCCGAACAACTCCGGCAGGAGTGCCTGCGCCAGCTGCGTCTGCGCCCTGGCGTCAAGTGTTTCGAGGCGCATTGTAAGCGCATCGGTCGATCGATCCGCATCGATGCAGAAAGCCGCCGCGAGGTAAAGCATCGCGAGGCTCGTATCGACCGTTTCGAAGCGCTCGATCGCCAAGGATACAAATTCCGCGTGTCCCGCTCGCAGACCCTCGACAATAATCCTCAACATCGGCGACAATATAGCGCTCGGTATATCATGCCGATGCCTGAGCACCGCGAACAGTTTCGGCGCGACAAGCGCCTTAACTCCGGCGCCGGCACGCGCTATGTGTTCGAGCGACTCGTAGCGAGGACGCGGCTCCGGATCGTCGATCTCAGCGAGTGCTTCCTGCATCAGCACGTCACCGACCTGGTCCGGCTTCGCCGCTGCGAGACCCTCAAACCAGGCTGGAAATCCATTGAGCTCTAGGGTCGCGTACGTGGCGGCATGGCGCGCGTCCGCCGCCGATAATTGTTCCGCCCAGCGCTGCCTCGTCGCGGCTTCCAGGCTGACGCCGGCGATACCTATGCAGTCTAGTGAGGCAATTCGATTGCGCTCGGCGGCCGTACGCTCGCTTTTCGGTGTGGGCGTCCACTGCCGCCAATACCTGATCAGTGCATTGCGCAGCTCCGCGGCCACCTCGGGACCGAGCATTGGTTCAACTGGCGCCACCGAGCTGATGGCATACCAGTTGTTCGTGTCGACCGATTCACAAAGCAGCAGCCAGAGATGGTGGAGACGCGCGTCCACACCTTCCGACGTCGGTGCCGGAAGCGAGCGCAGCTGGGTCGGATTTTCGCGCAAGCGCTTGATAAAGTCGAGCCAGGACCGGTCGCGCGCGGCCTGCTCCGCCGCCCGTTTCTTTCGAAGCGCTTTGTATTTGTGCTCTTCCGCAAGCAGTGCCGGCGCCGGACCCGGCGGATGGAGCCAGTGCTGGACAATCGCGCTCAGCGCTGCATCGCCGCGTACGGCGTGCTCGACGCGAGCGAGACTTTCGGTGGACGAACCCGTATCGCGCCCGATGCCAAGCGCCGTTGTGATCGCCAGCTTGCGCTCGCTATCCGTCGATCGACCATGCGCATCGGGCAGGAGCCAATCAAGGTCCTCCGTCCCGAGACCAGGCGCATAGCCAAAAAGTGCGATTTGGCTGATATGCTCAACCGGATGCCCCTGAAGCCAATGGTGCCCGCTCCATCGTTCGGCGGCTTGCCAAAAAGCAAGACGCCTGCGCTCCGCAGTGCGCTGAAGTTCGGCCCGGACATCGTGCCGCTCGCGCAACGCCGGATGCCCGAATCGGTCCGCGAGCCCGACCCGGAGGGCGGCTTCGATCGCATCGCCGGGCGCCTCATCTGGATTGCAAAACTGAAGCAGCCGGACCGCCGCCGCAGCGATCCCGCTCAGATAAGCTTCTTCGCGCGCATCTGGGATGTGGCCGATGTCGGCTGGTTCGCGGCCGAGTTGCGTCAGTAGCCCGTGTAACAGCTGTTCAAGCTCGACCCGCGTCCCCAGCCGCTCGACCCAGCCGGGGGCTTGCCATTCGACGCTTGGCCCGCTGTGTTTATCCCCTACATCTATCTGGGCGAGGAGTTTTAGAAGGTCGGCGACGCCGATGATCGCGGGAAACAACCCTTCAATCGCGTCCATCACGACCATGTGTGGAAGTGCACCACAATTGTCCTTGACGAAAAAGGCATACTGCCGTTTCAGCGCATCATTGCCCGCCGCGATGACCGCGCGGCCCGCTGTGGCACGCGCATGTTCTTCAGCGTCGGCGTCAAAGGCTGCCTCGGCCGCCAAATCGGCGCAATCCTTCAACCCACCAAGCCAAATGAGCCGTAGCATAAGCCGGCGCGCCTCGACATCGTGTTTGTGGTGCGGCCAGAGGCGGCGCAAAGCCGGTCCCAAATCCGGTCGGGCGAACCGCCTCAGGCTGTCGGGGTCGAGCATCGGCAGGCGGTCAGTGCCGCCCGCTAACCGCACAAGCACATCAGTCAACACGGCTTCCCGCACTGTCGCCGACAGGCTTGCCGGATCGCCCGCGGTCAGCAACAACACTGGCATGCGCCGGGCAACCTCCCGCCCGACATCCTCGTCCCGAAGCGCTAGCCAAGCAGCCGTTTCCTGCATCGACGGCTTGACCAGTTCGATCCCATAACTCGTTGCGAAGAGCAGATCGAAAAGCTCGCCTCGCGACAGGTTATCGGAGCGCAGCCGCTGAAGCCACCGAGCCGTAAGGTAAGCCCGGACGACCCCTTCGTTATCGTTATGCAACCGAGCCCGGCCGTAAGTCGCTGGATCGAAGACCGGCCGCGTCAGGAGGCGCAAGCGGTCCTGTGGCGCCCAGTCCGGAAGCACTTCGGCGAGGTCGAGTGGCCGGTCGTCATCGGGCCGCAGCATATCGCTGTCAGGTATGGCGATCGTGTGTTTGCGCCCCAGGACAAGCGCACTACCGACGCGCTCCAAAGCTCGCAACGCTCGGGCGGCATCCAGATTGTCGCCGCGGGCACGATCGTTGTTTGTCTCGAGTACCCGCGCTGACAAGCCGGTTTCGAGCATCTCTGCGAGCGAGCCGAGCCGCTGGTGCTCGCGCCAGAAATCGACAAGCCAATCGAGATCGAGCGGCCGCCGCGCAAAGCGCAACAGATTGCCCGCCTCGACTTGCGTGATGAAAGAATCCAGATTGGGCACGCCCTTCGCCGTGGCGAACAGCCTGACCCGTTCCTCGTCCAGTGGTACCATGAGGACCACCAGCGGACTCTCGGCGGCGGCCGTCGATGCCACAGGCCCCTGCGCGTGCAGAACACGGACGAGAAGCTCATCGGCTGCCGGCGGTGGTGGCAGCGACGGATCGCGCGGGATCGGTAAGGCCTCTCTCAGCCGCTCCGAGTCCCGGCTCGTTTCCCAATCGGTCAGCCGGCAGGACAGGACGATGTGAGCCCGGCGTTCCGCGCCGAGAATCCCATTCGCGATCTGGCGCAGCGCGCGGTCAAGGCGCACTTGGCCCAATCTCGCCTCATCGACGGAGTCGATGAAAAACCACCCTTCGCGATCGGTAGCCCGCCAAGCCGAGAGCCGCCCGCGATCGGTGGCGCCGAATGCGCCCTCTAGTCCGTCTCGGCCAACATCCTCGACCGTCGCGTATACCGCGAATTGGCCGGTGGCGCTGCGGAGGCGGACCTGCTCGCGCATTTCTTCGGTCTTGCCGCTGCCGGCTTCTGCAAGCAAAACGATCCGACGCCGCGACAGGACGTCGTCCCAAGACATCAAATCCTTCGCCCGGCCCCATCGAGCAAGCACGTCAGGGTCAGACAGCCCTTCGTCGCGCCATTCGAAAAATCGCCGGTCAAGCGGAATCGTGGTCACGGTCACCTATCTTAGCGTTCATTTATCCCTGCGCCGCGATGGCGGATCCGTCGCCGGAGTTGATGTAGGTAACCTACGCCGGAATTCGACGAACACCCGAGACCGGATCCGTGCCGCCACAGAATTCCAGAACGAAATGAGAATACACACCGAGGGTGCCGGTTCGGCTCTTAGCCGCCTGCGAATAGTGGCGCGCCACCCGGCATCATTGCGATTCCCGCCGATCGCCTGTCTTAACGCGCTAGAGCCCCACGACCCCATCGCCTTGTTGCGCCGGCGGCATTCTGGCTCTTTCTAATCAACCCCGCCGATCATTTTGCCTCGCCAGGGCGCTGTCGTGGGGACAATCGCTCACCGATCAGAAGCTTTTGCACGCGGCGCGCGGATGCTGCGTACGGCACTCGGCGCCGCCATCGCCGGCTATCTCGAAGATCCGGGCATCGTCGAGGTCATGCTCAACCCCGACGGGCGGCTGTGGATCGACCGCCTGGCAGGCGGATTGGAGGATACCGGCTGCCGAGTGATGCCGGCCGATGCGGAACGGATCGTTCGCCTCGTCGCGCACCATGTCGGCGTCGAGGTGCATGCCGGCAGCCCGCGGGTCTCGGCCGAATTGCCCGAGACCGGGGAGCGCTTCGAGGGCCTGGTCCCGCCAGTAGTCGCGGCACCGTGCTTTGCGATCCGCCGACCCGCTGTGGCGGTCTTCACGCTCGATGACTATGTCGCGGCCGGCGTCGTGTCGGCGGGCCAGGCCGAGTTGCTCCGCCGGGCAGTTCGGGAACGGAAGAACGTGCTGGTCGCCGGCGGCACCTCGACAGGCAAGACCACGCTGGTCAATGCACTCTTGGCCGAGATCGCGACGACCGGCGACCGGATCGTCCTGATCGAGGACACGCGCGAACTGCAGTGCGCGGCGCCCAACCTGGTCGCATTGCGCACCAAGGACGGCGCCGCGTCGCTCTCCGACCTTGTCCGCTCGTCGCTCCGACTGCGGCCGGACCGCATCCCGATCGGCGAGGTGCGCGGCGCCGAGGCGCTCGACCTGTTGAAGGCCTGGGGCACCGGGCATCCCGGCGGTGTCGGCACGTTGCATGCGGGATCGGCGATCGGCGCGCTCCGCCGGCTCGAACAGCTGATCCAGGAAGCTGTCGTCACTGTGCCGCGAGCCTTGATCGCCGAGACCATCGACCTGATTGCGGTGCTGGCCGGCCGCGGCACGGCGCGTCGGCTCGCCGAGCTCGCCGTCGTCAGGGACCTCGGCCCGAACGGCGATTACCTCCTCGTGCCGGCAGGAGAAGCATAATGCCGCGGCAATATCTGCACCGCCGCTTCGCCGGCACGTCGGTCTTTCTCCTTCTGTCGCTCGCCGCAGCGCCGGCTTTCGCCGCCGGCTCGAACATGCCCTGGGAGCAGCCGCTCAACCAGATCCTGCAATCGGTGCAGGGGCCGGTCGCCAAGGTCATCTCGGTCATCATCATCGTCATCACCGGCCTGACCCTGGCCTTCGGCGAGACCTCGGGTGGCTTCCGCCGGCTGATCCAGATCGTGTTCGGGCTATCGATCGCCTTCGCCGCGAGTTCGTTCTTCTTGTCGTTCTTCCAGTTCGGCGGCGGGGCGCTCGTTTGATGGAGCACGACGAGCCCGTCGCCGGCTTCTACGCGCCGGTCCACCGGGCCTTGACCGAGCCGATCCTCTTGGGCGGCGCACCCCGCGCCGTCGCGATCGTCAACGGCACCCTGGCGGCCGCGATCGGCCTCGGGCTGCGCCTGTGGATCGCCGGCGGCGCGCTGTGGCTCGTCGGCCACCTCGCGGCGGTCTGGGCGGCCAAGCGCGACCCGGCCTTTGTCGAGGTCGTGCGCCGGCACCTGCGCTACCCGCAACACCTGGCGGCCTGAGGCCGGCGATGATGAACCTCGCGGAATACCGCCGCCGTTCGCAGTGCCTTGCCGATTTCCTGCCCTGGGCGGCGCTCGTGGCACCCGGCATCGTCCTCAACAAGGACGGCTCGTTCCAGCGCACGGCGCGGTTCCGCGGCCCCGATCTCGACTCGGCGACGCCCGCTGAGCTGGTGGCGACGACGGCGCGGCTCAACAACGCGCTGCGGCGGCTCGGCTCCGGCTGGGCGATCTTCATCGAGGCGCAGCGGGTGCCGGCAAACCGCTATCCGGAGAGCCGTTTTCCGGACGCTGCCTCGCGCCTCGTCGATGCCGAGCGCCGCGCGCAGTTCGAGGAGGAGGGGGCGCATTTCGAGAGCCGGTATTTCCTGACCCTGCTGTGGCTGCCGCCGGCCGACGACGCGGCCCGCGCCGAGGCCTGGCTCTACGAAGGACGCACGCAAGAAGAAGGTGCGGATTGGCGCGCCGCGCTTGCCGGCTTTGTCGACCGCAGCGACCGGGTGCTGGCGCTTATCGAGGGCTTCATGCCCGAGGCCGAGCGGCTCGATGACGCGGACACCCTGACTTACCTGCATTCCTGCATCTCGACCCGGCAGCAGCGCGTGCGCATGCCGGAGACACCGATGCATCTCGACGCGATCCTCGCCGACGAGGAGGTGGCGGGCGGGCTCGAACCGCGGCTCGGCCGCGCCTACCTGCGCACGCTCACGGTGATGGGCTTCCCGTCGCAGACCTGGCCGGGCCTGCTCGACGACCTCAACCGGCTCGCCTTCCCGTATCGCTGGTCGACGCGCGCGATCTGCCTCGACAAGACCGATGCGACAAAGGTGCTGGCACGCATCCGCCGGCAATGGTTCGCCAAGCGCAAGTCGATCATGGCGATCCTCAAGGAGGTGATGACCAACGAGGCGTCGGTGCTGATGGACAGCGACGCCGCCAACAAGGCGCTCGACGCCGATGCGGCGTTGCAGGAGCTCGGTTCCGACCTCGTCGGCGAGGCCTATGTCAGCGCCACGGTCACGGTCTGGAACGAGGATTTCCGGGTCGCCGACGAGCGGCTGCGGCTCGTCGAGAAGACGATCCAGGGCCGCGACTTCACCTGCATGCGCGAGACCGTCAACGCGCTCGAAGCCTGGTTCGGCAGTCTCCCCGGTCATGTTTACGCCAATATCCGCCAGCCGCCGGTGTCGACCCTGAACCTCGCGCACATGATGCCGTTCTCGGCGGTCTGGGCGGGCTCCAAACGAGACGAACATTTTACGGCGCCGCCGCTCTTTTTCGCCCGCACCGAGGGCTCGACGCCGTTCCGCTTCGCACTGCATGTCGGCGATGTCGGCCACACGCTGGTCGTCGGCCCGACCGGCGCAGGCAAGAGCGTGCTGCTGGCGCTGATGGCGCTGCAGTTCCGCCGCTATGACGGGGCGCAAGTTTTCGCATTCGATTTCGGCGGCAGCATCCGCGCGGCGGCGCTGGCGATGGGCGGCGACTGGCACGACCTCGGGGGCGCGCTCGTCGACGACGTCGCCGAGCCGGTTGCCTTGCAGCCGCTGGCGAGGATCGATGATGCCGGCGAGCGCGCCTGGGCGGCGGAATGGGTCGCGATGCTTTTGGCACGCGAGGCCGTCACGGTCACCCCGGAGCTCAAGGAGCATGTCTGGTCGGCATTGACCTCGCTGGCGTCGGCGCCGCCCGCCGAACGAACCCTCACGGGGCTCGCCGTGCTCTTGCAGTCGAACGCCCTGAAGCAAGCGTTGCAACCCTACACCGTCGCCGGGCCCTGGGGCCGGCTGCTAGACGCCGAGACCGAGCGGCTCGGCGAGGCCGAGGTGCAGGCCTTCGAGACCGAAGGGCTGATCGGGTCGGGTGCCGCCGCCGCGGTTCTCTCCTACCTGTTTCACCGCATCGAGGACCGCTTCGACGGCCGCCCGACCTTGCTGATCATCGACGAGGGTTGGCTCGCTCTCGACGACCGCGGCTTTTCGGGTCAGCTGCGCGAGTGGCTCAAGACCCTGCGCAAGAAGAATACGAGCGTCGTCTTTGCGACGCAGTCGCTCGCCGACATTGACGGCAGCGCCGTAGCACCTGCGATCATCGAGAGCTGCCCGACGCGGCTGCTGCTGCCGAACGAGCGCGCCCTCGAACCGCAGATCGCGGCGATCTACCGCCGCTTCGGGCTCAACGACCGGCAGATCGAGATCCTCTCCCGCGCCACGCCGAAGCGTGACTACTACTGCCAGTCGCGGCGCGGCAACCGGCTCTTCGAGCTCGGTCTTTCGGATGTCGCACTCGCCTTCACCGCCGCCTCGTCGAAGACCGACCAGGCGGCGATCGCCGAGGTGCTGTCGGCAAGCGGTCGCGACGGCTTCGCGGCGGCGTGGCTGCGCCACAGGGATCTCGGCTGGGCAGCCGACATGCTGACCGAGAAGGAGGCGGCGGCATGAACCGCCGTCTCGGCCGAGCGCTGGCTGCCGGCGCGGCATGGGCGCTGCTCGCCGTGCCGACGGTATCGGTGCGGGCCGACTGGATCGTCTTCGACCCGCACAATTTTGCGCAAAACGTCCTGACCGCGGCGCGCGAGCTGCAGCAGGTCAACAACGAGATCCAGAGCCTGGAAAACCAGGCGCAGATGCTGATCAACCAGGCGCGCAATCTCGCGAGCCTGCCCTTTTCGGCACTGCAACAGCTCGAACAGTCGATTGCACAGACGGAGCAGCTGCTGGCGCAGGCGCAGAACATCGCCTACAGCGTCACCGCCATCAACCAGGCCTTCGCGACCACCTACCCGCAGAGCTACCCGGCTTCGACCTCGGCAACGCAGCTCGTCACCGACGCGCAGACCCGATGGCAGAACGCGCTCAACGGCTTTCAGCAGGCGATGCAGGTGCAGGCCGGCGCCGTGCAGAACCTTGACACGACCCGCACCCAGATTGATGCGCTGATCTCGTCGAGCCAGTCGGCAACCGGCGCATTGCAGGCCGCTCAGTCCGGCAACCAGCTGACTGCATTGCAGACCCGGCAGCTCGCCGACCTCACTGCCGTCATTGCGTCAATGGCGCGGGCGCAAAGCCTCGACGGTGCCCGCAATGTCGAGAACGACGAGCAGGCACAGGTCCAGCTGTCGCAGTTCCTCAGCTACGCCGGCTACCAGCCGCAGCCAGTCGAGATGTTCCATTGATGCGCATTGTCGGTATTGGAGCGATCTCGCGCTGCGTAGGGTATGCGGCCGTGGCGGCGGCAATCGTCGCCGCGGTGCTGCATTTCCGGCAGCAGGATGTGAAGCAGCCTGATCTCATCGGGATTGCTGCAGCTTCATCAACCGACCAACTCGCGCGGGAACTCGCCCATTGCGAGGCGATCGGCATGGCCGCGAGGGACGATCCGGCTTGCGCTGCTGCCTGGGCCGAGAACCGGCGCCGCTTCTTTGACAGTGCACTGGTACCTGATGCGCCTGTTGTGAATGCCAAACCCGGCCAGCCGCAATGAACGGCACCGGTGTCATCGACGGTTTTCTCGGAACCTTCACCCAGTACATCGATTCCGGGTTCGGGCTGCTGCAAGGTGATGTGCGCTGGCTCGCCGGCGTGCTGATCGCGATCGATATCACTTTGGCCGGCCTGTTCTGGGCGATCGCGCCGGACGAGGACATCATCATCCGCCTCGTCAGGAAGACCCTCTATATCGGTGTCTTCGCGTTCATCATCGGCAACTACAACAATCTCGCCGAGATCGTCTTCAACTCTTTCGCGGGACTCGGCCTCGAAGCCGGCGGTGGCAACCTGAGCCAGGCGCAGCTGCTGCAGCCAGGGTCGATCGCCGAGGTCGGCATCGATGCCGGCAAGCCGATCCTCGCGGCGATCTCGAGCCTCACCGGCTATGTCGCGTTCTTCGAGAACTTCATCCAGATCATGATCCTGCTGATCGCCTGGGTGATCGTCGTCATCAGCTTTTTTGTGATCGCGATCCAGCTTTTCGTCAGCCTCCTCGAATTCAAGCTGACCACCCTGACGGGTTTCGTGCTGGTGCCGTTCGGCCTCTTTGGCCGCACCGCCTTTCTCGCCGAGAAGGTGCTCGGCAACGTCGTCTCATCAGGCGTCAAGATCCTGGTGCTCGCCGTCATCATCGGCATCGGCTCGACGATCTTCGGGCAGTTCACCGGCGGGATGAACAATCCGCCGACGATCAGCAACGCGCTGACCATGATCCTCGCCGCCCTCTCCTTGCTCGGGCTCTCGATCTTCGGCCCGGGCATCGCCAACGGGCTGATCGCCGGCGGGCCGCAGCTGGGTGCCGGTGCCGTGGCGGGAACGGGTCTTGCCGTTGCCGGGTTGGGGGCCGCTGGCGCCGTGGCGCTCGGCGCGGCGGGAGGCGTCGCCGCGATGGGGGTGCGCGGCGGCGCTTCCGTCGCCGGCGGTGCCGTCGGCGCCTACGGCGCCGGTGCCGCCGGGAGAGGAACGATCACCGGGGCTGCGGCCGGTACTGCCAATATCGCCAGGGAAGGGGCGCTCGCTGCCATCAGCCCGCTGCGGCGCGCCGCGGCTGCCTTCAAGGAACGCTTCGATGCCGGGATGGCCGCCGGCGCCGGCGCGCCGCCCGGTTCGGTGCCCGACGCGGCTTCCGGCGCGCCGGCCTGGGCCGCGCGCATGCGGCGCCGTCAGACCGCAGCGCACGGCGCCTCGGCAACGAGCCACGCGTTGCGTTCCGGCGACAGCCCGAGCGCCGGCAGCTCGGTCGATCTCTCCGAGGAGTGACGCATGTTCAAGCGGCCCTCGGTGCGCTACGGCGCCACTCCCGAGCCCGAGACCCCCTACCAGCGGGCCAGCCAGGCCTGGGACGAGCGGATCGGCTCGGCCCGCGTCCAGGCGAAGAACTGGCGGCTCGCCTTCTTCGGCATGCTGGCGCTCTCCGGCGGGCTCGCCGCCGGTCTCGTCTGGCAATCGATGCGCGGCACCGTGACGCCTTGGGTCGTCGAGGTCGACAAGCTCGGCCGCGCCGAGGCCGTGGCACCGGCGGTCGCCGACTACCGGCCGACCGACCCAGAGATCGCCTGGCACCTGGCACATTTCATCGAGGAGGTGCGCAGCATCCCGTCTGACCCGGTCGTGCTGCGGCAGAACTGGCTCGACGCCTACAACTACGTCACCGACAAGGGCGCCTTGGCGCTCAATGACTACGCGCGGCGCGCCGACCCGTTTGCCGAGATCGGCAAGCGGCAGGTCGCGGTCGAGGTGTCGAGCGTGATCCGCGCCTCGCCCGACAGTTTCCGCATAGCCTGGATCGAGCGCCACTACGTCGACGACGCGCTCGCCGCGACCGAGCGCTGGAGCGCCATCCTGACCATCGTCATCGCGCCGCCGACCGACGCCGACCGGCTGCGCAAGAACCCGCTCGGCGTCTACGTGCACGCCCTCAACTGGTCGAAGGAGCTCGGCTGATGCGATTTCCGCCGGTCTCGGCGCTGGTGCTGCTGTCGGCATCTCTGGGGGCCTGCTCGACCTGGAAGCCGCCCGATATCGCCTATGACGACACCCCGCAGCAGGCGCAGTTGGAGCCCAATCCGCTGAAGCCGTTCCAGGTCGTGGCCCTGCCGAGGCCGCTGCCCCTGCCGGGCCAGCTGAAGCGGCTGCCCAGGGCATACCACCTGCCGCCCGAACCGGCCGATCCGCATTACCGTGTCGAAGCGGCCAACAATGCGGCCCGCATCCAGCCGATCCGCGCCGACTATTTCAACGCGATCCAGGTCTACCCGTTCTCCGACGGCGCCCTCTACCAGGTCTATGCCGCGCCCGAAGAGATCACCGACATTGGGCTCGAAGCCGGCGAAAAGCTCGCGGGCTCCGGCCCGGTCGCATCAGGCGACACGGTGCGCTGGATCATCGGTGAGACCGAGAGCGGGGTCGGGCCGTCGACCCGAGTCCACATCCTGTTGAAGCCGACCCGGCCCGACCTCGCGACCAACCTCGTCATCAACACCGACCGCCGCACCTACCATCTCGAGCTGCATTCGGACGAGAAGACCTACATGGCTTCGGTGTCCTGGGCCTATCCGGGCGACCAGCTGATCGCGCTGCGCCGGCAGGCCGCCGAGGCCGATGCCGCGGCGCCGATCGCGACCGGCGTCGACATCAACACCTTGAACTTCCGCTACCGGATCGAGGGCGACAACCCGCCTTGGCGGCCGTTGCGCGTCTTCGACGACGGCCGGCAGGTGTTCATCGAGTTCCCGCGCGGCATCGCCGAGGGCGAGATGCCGCCGCTCTGGGTGATCGGCGCCGCCGGCGGCGCGCAGCTCGTCAACTACCGCGTCGTCGGCAACCACATGATCGTCGACCGGCTGTTCGCCGCGGCCGAATTGCGCCTCGGCGAGGGACCCCAGCAGATCGTGCGCATCGTCCGCACCGACGTCCGATCGTGAGCGACCCCGGCGACAACTCCAATGTCCGCGCCGGGATGCGGCTGCGGCCAAGCCGGCCGCCGGTCACCCGTCTTAGCCGCAAGGTGCTCCTGGGGCTCGGCATCGTCGCGGCAGCCGGCATCGCCGCGGCACTCTTCGTCGCGCTCGAACCGCACCGCGCGACGACCAGCAGCGAGCTCTACAACACGAGTAACCGCTCGACGCCGGAGGGCCTCAACAGCCTGCCGCGCGACTATACCGGGCTGCCGAAAAACGTGCCGCGTCTTGGTCCGCCGCTCCCCGGCGATCTCGGTCCGCCGATCGCCAATGCCGGCGCGCCGGCGCCGGTCATAGCTTCCAATGCCGGCCAGCAGGAAGAGGAAGCGGCGCTCAAGAGCAGCCTCTTCGTCACGACGAATTTCCAGCAGGCGGCAGGCGTGGCTCTGCCAACTGCCTCGCAGCTGGCGTCTGCGGTGGCGCCCGCAGCCGGGGCTGCAGCCAGTCCGACATCGAAAGACCGCAACCTCGCCTTCCTCGACGGCGCCGTCGACCGGAACACGGTCAGCCCCGATCGTGTCGAGGCTCCGGCCAGCCACTATGTTTTGCAGGCCGGCTCGGTGATCCCGGCGGCACTGATCACCGGCATCCGCTCAGACCTGCCGGGCGAGGTCACGGCGCAGGTGACCGAGGACGTCTACGACAGCCCAACCGGCAAGATGCTGCTGATCCCGCAAGGGGCGCGGCTCGTCGGCCAATACGACTCCCAGGTCTCGTTCGGGCAATCCCGCGTGCTGCTGGCGTGGACGCGGCTCATCATGCCGAACGGCCGTTCGATCCTGCTCGAGCGCCAGCCGGCGGCCGACGCCGCCGGTTATGCCGGGCTCGAAGATGAGGTCGACAATCACTGGGGGATGCTGTTCAAGGCCGCTATCCTCTCCACCATCCTGAGTGTCGGCTCGGAAGCCGGGGTGAGCGGCAACAACAGCGGCTCGCTCGCAGCGGCGATCCAGCAAGGAATGTCGCAAAGCTTCAACCAGGTCGGCGAGCAACTCGTCGGACGCTCCCTCGCCATTCAGCCGACCTTGACGATCCGCCCGGGCTTTCCGGTCCGTGTGATGGTGACGCGCGACCTCGTCCTCGAACCCTATGCCCGCTGATAGCAGTAGCAAGAGCATGAGGAAGCTCAAGCTCGGCAGGGTCGAGGATGACAAGCCGGTTCGGCTACGATCGAACTGCCCGCCGCGATCCACCGCGACCTCGTCGCCTACGCCGAGCCCCTTGGCCGCGAGACCGGCCAGGGCGCTGTCGAGCCGGCGAAGCTGATCGGCCCGATGCTCGCGCGCTTCATGGCGACCGATCGCGCCTTCGCGAAACTGCGGCGGACAGCACCGGCCTCAGACAAGCCTGCGTGACTGCACCGCGTCCCGCATGAAGGCGACGAAGCGGCCGACGGCGGGCTCCTCGGTTTCCGGCAGCCAGGCGAGATCGAGCTGCAGAACGGCGTCCGCTTCGTCGACCGGCCGGAAGACGACACCCGGAAACCCTGCTGCCGCCTCGCTTTCCGTCCCGATTGCGATCCCGAAGCCGCCGGCGACCAGGCCGAGGAGCGACTGCCGACTTGCGGGGTGGCTCCGGAAGCGGACTTCGGTACCGACGAGCGGCGCGAGAAATTCGCGCTCGGCTTGGCTTTCGTCCCACCCCTGGACCAGGATCGTCTCGCCGCTCAGAGAGCGCCAGGTTACGGGTTCCGGACATCCGGCCAGCGCATGGTTCGCCGGAACAGCCGCGAACAGTTTTTCGCGGTAAACCGAGAAGTTCGCCGCACGAGACGGGAGCATGAAGCTGGGCACCAGCAGCGTATCGAGCCGCCGCTCGTCGAGCGCGATCGCCAGGTCCCGCTCGTTCATTTCGAAGACCGACAGCGCCACGTCGGAAGGTTGACTTCGCCATTCGCCCAGCAACGTGCGTATCGCTTCGCTGATCGGCGGCACTCGAACTCCGAGCCGCACCTCGCCGACGGCGCCGATCCCGTTCTGCTTACCAGCGAACTTGACGGCCTCCAACTCGGCGAAAGCACGCCTTGCATGCATCAGAACATCCTTGCCGCCAGTCGTCAGCCGGATCCCGCTGTGTCGACGCTCGAATATCGCGAGGCCGAGTTCATCCTCGAGCCGGCCGATGCGGCGGCTGATCGTCGACGTGCTGATCCCGAGCGAGTTCGCCGCACGGGTGAAATTCCCCGCCGCCACGGACGCTATGAGATATTCGAGATCACGCAGCTTCATGACGGCAAACCGACAGGACCGCCGGACGCTGAATCTTTTTTGTGACCAAGGAAACAATGGCCTCCGATAACATTCGGAGCCAATTTTCTCGCGTGAAGTCTTCAGGAATATGTCTCCAAGCACTCAAAGTAGCGTTGAGACGGACAGCATTCTTTGCCGCGTGTTGCACACTCCGGTCGCTTTCACATTCGTTTACAAATTGCTTCTTTGGAGGAAAGCGGCCGGCGCGTGATACTGGGTGGCGCCATGGACGCGACACCACACCTCTTGATCGTCGACGACGACAGCGAGATCTGCACGCTGCTGTCGAGCTTCCTCGCGCAATACGGCTACCGCGTCTCGGTCGCCACGAATGGCGGCGCGATGATGCGGACCTTGGCCAGCGCCAAGATCGATCTTGTCGTTCTCGACATCATGCTGCCCGGGAAGGACGGGCTCGCGCTATGCAAGGAGCTGCGGGCCTCCGGCAGGCTGCCGATCATCATGCTGACGGCGATCGACGGCGAAGCCGACCGCGTCCTCGGCCTCGAAATCGGCGCCGACGACTACCTGACGAAACCCTTCAGCCCGCGCGAACTGGTTGCCCGCATCCGGGCGGTGCTTCGTCGCGCCGCTCATGCCGGATCTGGTGCGCCGCCCGGAGCGATCCAGGTCTACGAGTTTGCTGGCTGGCGCCTCGACGTGACTCGGCGCCAGCTGTTCTCGCCGGCCGGCGCGCTGGTCGTGCTGCGCACCGCGGAGTTCGACATCCTTCTTGCCCTGGTCGAGCGCCCGCAACGCACGCTGAGTCGGGACCAACTGCTCGATCTCGCCCGCGGCCGCGCCTCGTCGCCGTTCGACCGCGCGATCGACGTTCACATCAGCCGGCTGCGCAAACGGATCGAGGCTGATCCGAAGGAGCCGGAGATGATCAGAACGGTGCGCAGCGAGGGTTACTATTTTGCGGTTCCGGTTTCCGCCTCGGGAGCCTCGCCATGAGGCGGCGGTGGCGCCTCGACAGCATTGCGATGACCGTGGCACTGACGGTCGTCGTTGCGATGGGCCTCGGCGCTGCGCTGCAGCGCGTCGTCAACACAGGGCTCGAATATGCCGGCCTCTATCCTTGGGGGACCCCGGAGGAGTGGCGCACCCGGTTTTCGGCGGCACTCTTTCCGGCGACGGTCGTATCGCTCGCCGAGGCCCTCGACACGGTTCCGAACGCGCAGCGGCTCGCGATCATCACCGCCGCACGCCGCCCCGAGATCCGGATCGATCTTCGCGATGCGCCTCTGTCCGATCTTGTGAACTCGGGCGATCTCGAAGCGATCCGGTTGCGTCGCCGCATCCGCCTGCTGTTTGCTGCACCGCGCCCGGTCGTCGTCGCTCCCCAGCCGCAACAGAACGGGATGGGCATCGGACAGGACGGAATGTTCGTCGAAGTGCCGCTCAACGACGGTCACTGGCTGCTGTTTACGACCAGCTTCGAATCACCACCGCTGCCGCGGCGGGCCGCGACCAAATTCTCGCATGCTGCCTTCGGCGCCTGGCTTGGTCTCACAGCGCTCCTGGTAATCCTGCTCTCCATCCTGGCGGCGCGGAGGCTCGCGAACCCCCTATCCGAGCTCGCCGGCGCCGCCGAGCAGCTTGGCGCCAGCGGCGACGCGCCGCCACTGCCGCCGAAGGGACCGCGCGAGCTGCAGGTCACGATCGATGCCTTCAACCGGATGCAGGAACGCTTGCGCCGCTTCAACGACGATCGCGTGCAGATGCTGGCCGCGATCTCGCATGATCTGCGTACCTCGCTGACCCGGCTGAAACTGCGCCTCGAGGTCGGCGAGAGCCCGGAGCAGCGAGAGAAAATGGCTGATGAGATCGACGCGATGGGCGCGATGCTCAACTCGATCCTCTCGTTTGCCCGCGACGACGCCAAGCGTGAGCCGCGCACCCTTGTCGACTTCGACGCTATCGCCGAAGGGGTCTGCGAGGACGCCTCCGACGCCGGGGCCTCAGTCACCTACACCGGGGTCCGCGGCGTCACTGTCTCCGGCCGACCGGCGGCATTGCGTCGGGCGATCTCCAACTTGATCGACAACGCCGTGAAATATGGCAGTGGCGCGGAGGCGACCCTCAAAGCTGAGGGCCGACTCGTCGTCCTCGCGATTGAGGATCACGGCCCCGGCATTCCGCGCAGCGAGCGCGAGAAGGTCTTCGAGCCGTTCTACCGCATCGAAGGCTCACGCAACCCCGAAACAGGCGGCGTCGGCCTCGGCCTCGCCGTCGCCCGCTCGATCGCCCGCGAGCATGGCGGCGACATCGTCCTCGCCCCCCGTAAAGGCGGCGGCCTCAGCGCCCGGCTTGAACTGCCGGCATGATCACGCACTTCCCCGAAGTGGCGGAGATGCCGCTTGCCGGCACGTTCGTCGGCTGGCAACGAGCGGGACCGCCGTTACCGCTCAGCGGCAGGACCTGTCAGAACCGCTGCGACATGGCGGGCTTTAGGACCGCGTACGAAGGCCTTCCATGTCGATCTCGACGAAGCTCAGGTTACTTTCTCTCGCGTTTACACGCACCGCGCTATCCGGTTGAAAAATGGTATCGAGCCGCTGTTCGATTTTCTCTATATATCGGGCGAGGGAGGATAACAGTCTTGACGAGAATGGATTGGGACAAAGCTCGAATTTATCAGCGAGTCCACGACCAAGGCACTGTCTTCGCCGGAACTGGACAGCCTCCGAAGCCACGCAAAAAGAAACGGAAAAGCATCCAGCTACAACCAGGACCGAAGGTTAATAGGAAAGAACGGATAAGGAAGCGTCTTAGCAGTCGCTCCCACAATTATCTGATTTACGTTCTCGACATTCTCGATCAAGGAGGGCAACCTACTTCAGTTCCGCGTGAGTTGAGGCTGGAAGTTGATGCGGCGGGTGGACCCGAGCAATGGGCGCTTTTACAAGCGCCATATTCCCGGCCACGCCGACCTAACCCACCCGCCCGCCTCCGCAAGCGCTCGGAAGTCAAATCGCCCGGACGTACCCTTCAAGGGAATCGCGTAAAGTCGACGGCAAGAAGGTTGCTCCCGGCAACACCAAATGCTGTCGTCGAAGATCGGCAAGTGACCGAACGATTTCGTGCCTATCAACGGCGGCGGCGGAAATCCGCCGACTGGGCGAACGAAGACACCGGGTAGCCGACGGTCGAACACGCTCTCCGCAACCTTCAGAACCGTCTTCTTCTCGGGCGCGCCCAAAATGCCGCTGATAAACGAGGCTTACGGCCGAATGCGCCGAAGTGAACGACAGCCGACATCTCAAACCGCCGATGCCGCGGTTACTCGCGCCCTGCAAGGGCCGCGGGTGCCGCTTCATCAAAGCTTCCTCGCTCCTCGCAATCCCTCCGTGACAACGGTTCTGCGCCGTTGCACATCGTCGTCTCTGCGCCACCCTATCCGGCGTTTTCCCTACAACTTCTTCCGAAACGCTTCCACCTCCGACCAAGAGCCGGCATGGAAGCACGAAAGCGCTCTTGATGGCGCTACTAAACTCAGGTTTTAATTGAGCAATTCTGGAGCGGGCGAGGGGATTCGAACCCCCGACCCCAACCTTGGCAAGGACGAAGGCCGCGCCCCAGCTGGCGCATTTCTCCTGTTTTTGGCAACGGAAACCGACCTTGTTCCTTGTTCGTCCTTTTCGGTCGAGATTCATCTGCGCAAAAGAGCACAACGTTTCGAGGATGGACGCGCTTCGACTGAATAGTGAACGGTCTATGAAAAGGATCGTGTTTGCTGACCCGAAGTCAGCTTTGGCTGAGCCAACAGTGGTGTCCGGGGCGCGTGAGCCATACGAGTTTCAGCAAGGCTCGCCCGAAAAGGGTCTGTTCTGACGTGACGGAAGCCGTTTGGCGGAATCGTCGCGCCTGGATTGACGTCGGGTAACGGAGTTCGTCCCCGGTAGGTATCCCCACGGGCTAACGCGCCGCAGGCCGGAGGACAAGAACATCGGGGGCGACGGATTTCAGCTGATCGCAACAGCGGGCCCAGGCGTCCATCAACTGGCGGCGCTTCTGGAAGAGATCGCCGCGCCGGTAGGCTGCTTCGACCTTGTCCGATACGGCATGCGCCAACGCCATTTCGACGACCTCAGCCGGGAAATTGGTGCGTTCGGCCGCCCAGTCGCGGAAGGTCGAGCGAAAGCCGTGCACGGTCAGGTCGCCGTGGCCCATCCGCCGCAGCAGCATCAGCATCGCCATGTTGCTGAGCGGTTTGCCACGATTGGGGCCCGCGAAGATGACTGGTGCATCCTCGCGCGGCCTCCGCAGCTGGGCCAATGCTTCGAGGAGTGCAATCGCCGGGGCCGCAAGTGGCACGCGGTGTTCCCGGCCGGCCTTCATCCGTTCAGCCGGCACCGTCCATATGCGCTCGGCGAAATTGACCTCGTCCCATCGGGCGCCGATGACCTCGCCGGTGCGGCCCGCAGTCAGAACCGCGAATTCGAGGGCGCGCGCCGCCATGCCGTCCTGGCGACGCAACTCGGCGACGAATGGCGCGATCTCGTCGTAAGGAAGCGCCGCATGATGCTCAGCGCGGCCGGTCGCCCGTCGCACGGCCCGCTTGGCACTCGCCGGTTTCGGAAGGAGGCTTTCGAGGCAGCCCTTCCAGCGAGCCGGATTCTCGCCGCGGCGGAATTTGCGTACGCTCGCCCAATCGAGCACGGCCTCGATTCGCTGACGGACGCGCGTCGCGGTTTCGGTCTTAGTCGACCAGATCGGCTCCAACACCTTCACGATAAGGCCTTCGTCGATCGCCTGTACCGGCAGGTCGCCGAATGCCGGGTAGACGTAGGTTTCGAGCGTCGACGGCCATTGTGCGGCGTGTTTGGCATTGCGCCAGGTCGGCCGGTGCGCCTCGATGTACCGCTCGGCGCATTCCTGGAACGTTATCGCTTTCGCCCGGTCGAGCCTGGCGGCCTGACGTTGCGCCTGCCTTGCGCCAAGCGGATTGATGCCGTCAAGGAGTTGCTCACGGCAGCGCCGCGCGCGCTCGCGCGCTTCCTTGAGCCCGATCGTATGCAGCGGCCCGAGCCCCATCTCGTGCGGTTTGCCGCCGAACTTGTAACGGAAGATCCAGCTGCGCCTGCCGCCGGCGCCCACGCAGAGATAGAGGCCGGCGCCGTCGGCGTGCATGCCCAGCCCTTTGCTCTTTAGGCCGATCGCCGACAATCTGTCGATCGCCTTTGCCATTTCGGTCCCACGTTCCGTCCCACACCTCTAAGCCGGATAATGGCGAAAACCGGCGAAGGTGTCCAGAGCTAGTGGTTCTAACAGCTTTTGATTTATAATGTTTTTCTATTCGCGTGCTTCCGCGTACCTTCGCTGCTGGCGGAGGGGGCGGGATTCGAACCCGCGAGACGATTCATCACCGTCTACACACTTTCCAGGCGTGCGCCTTCAACCGCTCGGCCACCCCTCCCTGGTGCGGCTGCACTGCGAGCTTAGCGATGCTGATGCCGCGGCGCAACTTGCACCTGGCGCAAGTGATGTGATGGCCAAAAAAACGACGTTACGAGACGGCCCGCGCCGCCGGCCCGGAACCGGTAAACACCTTTTAGATTTGTCCTCGGGCGAGGGTGTTTAAGATTTTTTCCAACGGACCGGCAACCGGCTTTTCTTGGACCTGTCGCGCGCCGCAAACGTTAGCCGCGGCGGAGGACTAGGCATGGTGGTCTTCACCACGATCTGGGGATTATCGGCACTGGCCTATCTCGGCATGGCTGGCCAGGTGTCGGTCGCCGAGATCGGATTGGCGTTTGCTTGCGGCCTGATTGCTGCCTTTTGGGCAATCGCGCTGGAAACCGTCGCCGAGATCCACCTTCGTTTTGAAACCGCCGCCGGCGCAGCAGCGGTGCGGGCGCTGGCCAATCTTCCGCGCGCCATTGCCAAAGCCGCAATCGCACTCGTCAGCCGGCGCGGCGGCGCGGTCGTCCGTCAGCAGTTTATCCGCGGACGCGAACAGATGCCGGCCGATGCGGCGCGGCGCGCCACGGCGCTGCTGGCGATGTCGCTCGCGCCTGACAAATTCGTCCTCCGAATTCCGCTCGGACGCGACGAGATCGAGCTTCATACCCTGGTGACGAATTCGGCTGTGGCGAATTCGACGTCGGCCGATTTGCGGTGGCCGGTATGACGCCCTGGCTGGTGGCGGCGATCGGGCTGGTTCCGGCACTCGGCGCGGCGGTGATCATGTGCGCGCGGGGAAACGCCGCGGCGCGGCTGGCTGCGGTTCAGCTCGCCGGCTCGATCGCGGTTCTGCTCCTGGTCGTCTTGACCTTTGCCCTTGATCAGCCTTCGTCGATCGATCTCGCGCTGACCCTGGCACTTTTGACATTGCCGGCGACACTGCTTTACGCGTTGTTTCTGGAGCGATGGCTGTGACCGGGGTCGCAGGGATCGCGGTCTCGGTGCTGCTCGGGCTTGCGGTATTGTCGGCATGGCTTGCCTGTTTCGCGCTCCTGCGCTTTCGAGCCGCACTGGATCGGCTGCACTGCTCGGCCTTTGTCAATGCCGCCGGCGGGGGGTTCGTTGCCGCGGCGGTTCTGGTGCAGGACCGGGCGACCGACCGGTCGCTGAAGGTGCTGGCGATACTTGCGATCCTTGTGCTGGGCAGTGCGGCGCTGAGCCACGCAGTCGGTCGCGCGATCCTGTTGCGCGACGGGACCGGGTCGTCATGACGGTCCTGCTCGCCGCTTTGTTCCTGCTGGTTGCGCTGTCCGGAACCGGAGTCGTGCTGACGCGCGAGCCGCGCCGGCAGGTTTTTGCGCTTGCCGTGAATGGCACGGTCCTGACCCTGCTGTTCTTCGCATTGCAGGCCCCGGATGTCGCATTGTCCGAGTTGGCGGTGGGAACCGCGGCGACACCGCTGCTGTTCCTGGTGACTTTGGCTGCCGTCCGCATCAGCCGGCACCGATGAACCGGCGATGGCGCATCGCCCTCTTGGGGCTCGCGGGGATATGTCTGACCCCGGCGATCTGGCGCGTCGCCACGGCACTGCCTCGCTTTGGTGAGCCGAGCGAGCAGTACGGGCCGGCGGTCAATCGGCTTGGCCCGGCGCTGCGGCATGTTTCTAACATGGTCAGCGCGGTCAATTTCGACTTTCGCGGCATCGATACCCTCGGCGAAGAGTTCATGCTGCTGGGGGCGATTACCGGTGCCGTGGTGCTGCTGCGCGGTGCGCGTGGCGAGGATTTGACCGCCAAAGCCGCCCGTCTTCCCGGCCGGCAGGTGATCGGGCGGGCCGAGTCGACGATCCTGATCTGCCGATTGTTCAGCCCGGCGATCATGCTGTTTGGTCTCTACATGGCGCTGCATGCGATGGTCACGCCCGGCGGCGGGTTCCAGGGCGGCGTTGTCATCGCCTCCGGGCTGTTGCTGACCTATCTCGGCGAAGGTTATCGCGGCTGGCGCCGATTGATCGCCTCGCCGGTGCTCGCCGCACTCGAAGGCGGCGGCGCGCTGCTGTTCGCGCTTGCCGGGCTGGCGCCGATGGCAGCCGGAGGCGCCTTCATGCAGAACGTGCTGCCGCTGGGCACCTTCCGCGACGTCTTTTCCGGCGGACTTATGCTGGTGACGAACGCCGGGGTCGGGCTCGCGGTCACCGGCGGGTTCGGCATGCTGTTCCTTGAATTCCTCGAAGAGACGCGAGCAACACAGTCCGAGGATACGCGATGACCGTTCTGCCCTGGTTTGCCGCCGCCTGGCTGTTCGCGATCGGCATCTATGGCATCGCCTCGAGCCGCAACCTCATCCACCTGATCGGCTGCCTGTCGGTCTGTCAATCCTCGACCTATGTGCTGCTGCTTTCAGTCGGATACCGCTGGGGTGCGGCGGCGCCGATCTTTTACGACCACCCGCCGGGGACGATGGCGGTCGATCCGGTGGTACAAGCCCTGGTGCTGACCGATATCGTCGTCGGTGCCACGGTCACCGCGCTGCTGCTGGCGATGGTCTTGCAGGTTGGCCGCAAATACGGCGAACTCGATCCGCAAAAACTGCGACCGCTGGTGGCCCGGGCGCATCGGTGAGCCCGGCTCTCGACCTGATCCCGCTGGCCGTGGCGTTGCCGCTGGCCATCGCCGCGGCCCTGCTTGCAGCCTCGCATTTCCTGCCGGCCCGCCTGCCCGACATCGTCGCGACG
>DATJUL010000386.1:0-2354 GCA_035502295.1 Allostellaceae bacterium
ATCATGCTGGGGGGCGACATCACGATCGACGTGCCGATGGTGGAGGATTCCGCGGCGTTCGAGGGCGAATTGGGCGAATTGGGCATCCGCGCGACGCGGCTCGCGGCGGCGGCCGCGGCCGAAGGATAGCGGCTCAGCCGGCGGGCGGCGTCTCCGGCCGGGTCAACAGGTGGCCGCAGCCGGCCTTGTTGGCCCAGTATTCCCAGGTCCGCCAGGTCTCTGGCGAATACGGGCGGTAGCCGCGGTTGCGCGCCGCGATCTCGCCGTCCGACAGATATTTGATCTCGCCGCCCAAATGCTTGGCGCGCATCAGCGCGCGGGCGTTGCGCGGCAGGTAGACCGACATCCGCACGACCTCGATCACCGAGCGCGCCGCCGCCGCGAAACCGTGGCCGCGCATCAGCGCGACGCTGCCCGGCCCGAGGCAGCGCGCGAGATCGCGCCCCTGCGCGATATTCGTGACGAGCAGGTTGGTCTCGCCGAAATGGTCGGCGATGTCCCACACCGGCACGGCGCCGCCGATAAAGCTGCCGGCATGGATAACCGGGCACAATTGCGTGCCGCCGGCGATGCCGAAGGGCAGCGTGTCTTCGGCATGCGCGTGGACGACCGCCATGACATCGGGCCGCGCCTCGAAGATCGCCGCATGGATAAAGCGCTCGAGGTAGAGCGGCCGGTCTTCGCCGGAGCGTACCGGCTCGCCGTCGAGGCCCAATTCGACGAAATCGTCAGGTCCGACCAGCTCCGGCGCCAGCGAGCGGGCGATCAGAAAGCGCCTCGGCTCGTCCGGATGGCGCACGCTGACGTGGCCGTAGGCATCGACGACCTCCTCGCGCGCGAGGACGCGGTTGGCAATGACGAGGTCGTGGATCAGGCTGGCCGGAATGCTCATCGTTGCCCGGTCCTCGCGGTGCGTCTGGGTTTCGATTTCGGGGGTTTAGGCGGCAGAGTCTTGACGAAATCCACGGCGAACCCCAGCCACTCGTTCAGCTCGAGATCGGTCTCCGGCGGAGGATCGACAAAAACATATCCCTTCATTGGGCATCCGGCCATCTCCATCGGTCTGGTGTTGGGCCGCGTCAAAGCGCTCGCCTCCTGCTCCCGACCGACGCGCACGAGAAGGCCGCGCTTTGACGCGCCGGCAACCATGTTGCCGTTCAGCATGAAGCACAGCCCACCAAACATCCGGACTTCGCGGACCTCGCCCGTCCCTGCGAGCGTCCACCGCATGCGTTCGGCGAGGATTTCGTCGATCGGCATGCCCGCACTCCGCGCATGATCGCCGGCGACAGTAGCGGATCTGACCGGCGGTTGACAGCGGCGCCGCTCACGCGTCCGGCAGGGTAAAGACCGCGCACGGCGCGGCGATGCCGCGCAGCGCGTGATCGCCGAGCGGCACCAGGGGCGTCGCGGTCTCGGCGGCGACCGCGCCCGAGATCAGCACCGAGCGGCCGAGAAGACGGCACAGCCCCTCCAGCCGGCTGACCAGGTTGACCGCCGGCCCGATGGCGGTGAAGTCCAGCCGGTCAATCGCTCCGATATTGCCCCACAATATCTCGCCGAGATGCAGCGCCGCGCCGAAGGGCAGCGGCGGCAGCCCCTGCGCCTGGCGCAGCGCATCGAGATGGGCCATTCCGGCGCGAGCGGCGAGGACCGCACGCAGCGCCGCCTCACAAGCCTCCGCCGGCGCGCCGATGACCGGGAAGATCGCCAGCACGCCGTCGCCGATGAACTTCAGCACCTCGCCCCCGAAGGCATGCACCGCCCCGACGACGCGATCAAACCAGGCGTCGAGAGCAGCGATCATGGCGGCGGGGGCCGTCGTTTCGGACATGGCGGTGAAGTCGCGCAGATCGGCATAGAACAGCGCGGCGCGGATGGTCTCCCCGGTACCGCGGCGCAGTTCGCCGGCTCGCGCCCGGACAGCGCTGCGCCGCCCGAGATAGGCCTCGAGCAGCGCCGCCAGCGCCGCCCGCGCGGTCAAGGCGGCCAGCGGCGCCGCGGCAAAGCGCGCGACCTGGCGCAGCCGACCGGTCTCGGCCAGGCCGAAGGGCCGGCTCCCGGCCCAGCCCAGGATGGGAGCGTCGGGTTCGGTGCCGAGCCTGTCATCGTGCACCGGGCCAAGCTGGGCCAGCCAGTCGCGCCTGACCTGGCTGAACGGACCGCCGCCGAAGCCCAGCGCCTCGATCACTGCCCCGCTCTCCACCCGCCATAGCCAGGTGCGGCTGGCGATGATCGGATGCGGCACCGCAAGCGTCAGGGCGCCGCCGGCCAGCGGCAGGCCGTCGGCCAAAAGCCGGCCGCCGAGTTCGGCCAGGAACCGGTCAGCGCCGGGCGCGGCGCCGGCCTCGTCC